>CADBPX010000050.1 GCA_902796625.1 uncultured Pseudomonadota bacterium | reverse complement strand
TACGACGGCTGGCTGGAAGAATTTAAGGAATTTATTTCACAACTTGATTATGATTATTTGTTGACCGGCAACCATTTTTTGTTTGATGAGAAGGGTGAGGATTTATTTAATATTGATGATTTGAAAAAAATATATCCGGATTCGTCTTGCTATGGCGATTTTATTGTGCGTCATTTTGCCACATTGAAACAAGCGGTCTTGAGTCGAATGTTTAATTTTTTGGCACATATTGATTACATTCGCCGTTTAGGCGATGATGTTTGCGGACAAGATATGTATATTGCGCAAAAGACAGAGGTGTTAAAAACGTTGGCTGCTACGGATACCGGCATAGAAGTCAGCACTAAGGGATTGCGCAAAGACGGATATACTTATCCCTATGGCTGGATGTTGCAAGAAATTGCTAATCTTGGCATAAAGGTGGTTTTAAGCGACGATGCACATCGCGTAAACGAGCTTGCCGACCATTTTGCTGATGCTGAAAAAATGTTAGAACAATATAAAATCAGTCACCGATTACATATATAAGCAAAATGTTTCACGTGAAACATTTTAAATAAAATCGATAAAATACAAATGGTTACAGAATCGTTTTTTTAAGTTTATTTTCTGGTTAATAACCATTATAAACTGTTGCAAAAAAATCTAAAATCTCCATACTCTAATAAAGGAGTTTTTATGGATCAAGAAATCGAAAAATATATCAAAGAATACAATGTTTCACGTGAAACATTTGCCAGATTATGTAATTTTTTCAATTTATTAGAGGAATGGAATTTAAAAATAAATCTGGTTAGTAAAAACTCGTTGGCCGACGGCTGGATTCGTCATGTTTTAGATTCAATGCAGTTGATAAATTATTTGCCGGCCAATTTACAGAATTTGGTTGATATTGGTAGCGGTGCCGGTTTTCCCGGAGTAGTGCTGGCGATACTACTGGCTGAAAAACAACCACGAGCAAAGGTCTATTTAGTTGAGAGTATCACTAAAAAAACATTGTATTTAAAAGATGTGTGTCAAAAATTGGGTCTTGATAATGTTGAAATAATTAATGAGCGTGTTGAGAACGTTGTATTTAAAAATGTAGATGTTGTTACAGCACGGGCAGTGGCGGCTCTTGATGTTTTATGCGGTTATGCCGTAAAAATCGGCCAGAGAAATACCAAAATGGTTTTATTAAAAGGCCGCAAGTATGCAGAGGAAAATCTTGAAGCGCAAAAACGTTGGTCGTATCACTATGCCGTTTATCCGAATAAATACAGCGAAGACGGTGTTATTATGGTAATTAGGGATATAAGGAAGAAAAAATGAAAATTATTTCGGTGGCAAATCGTAAAGGCGGAGTGGGAAAAACCACAACCACAATCAATATAGCAACTGCTTTGTCGGCAATTGGTAAAAAAGTGTTGGTAATCGATTTTGATCCGCAAGGCAATGCTACAACATCATTAGGAGTGGCGAAGTCTCAATGCAAATTTTCATCATATGATGTTTTGGTTTCTCGCTGCGCGGCGCAAGATGCCGCCATACACACGGATATTCCTAACTTTGATCTTATTCCTTCTGCGCCGGATTTGGCAGCAGCAGAAGTTGAATTGGTTGATGTCGATAAACGCGAATATGTGCTGAAAAAAGCCTTAAGTAGCTTAAGTACTCCGTATGATTATGTACTTATTGACTGCCCGCCGTCGCTTAATTTAATCACCGTGAATGCGTTGGTGGGTTCAGATTCGGTTTTTGTTCCGTTGCAATGTGAGTTTTTGGCCCTTGAAGGATTGGCGGACTTAATGAAGAATATTAATGCCATCAAACGCAATTTTAATCCGCATTTAAATATGCAAGGAATAGTCTTGACCATGTATAGTCGGCAAAATAATTTAAGCAAAATGATAGAAGCCGATGTGCGTAAATATTTTGGAGATAAAGTCTATCAAACGGTTATACCGCGTTGCATTCGCATTGCCGAGGCACCTTCATACGGAAAGCCGATTTTAATTTATGATTTTAAGTCAACCGGCGCACAGGCGTACATTCAGTTGGCAAAAGAATTCTTAAAAAGAGAAAAGGAGTTGTAAATGAGTTCAAAAAACAAAAAGTTTGGTTTAGGTCGGGGTTTGGAAGCACTGTTAGGTGACGATGACTTAAATTTAAATTTTGAAAATGCTTCCCCAGACATTGATACTTTGGTTGAAAACACTGTATTTAAATCAGAAAACGGGCGAGAAATTGCCGTTGACCGGATTGAACCGTGCGAATATCAACCCCGCACGGAATTTGATGCAGAAGCTCTGCAGGCTTTGAGTGATTCTATTAAGGAGAAGGGAGTTTTACAACCTCTTTTGCTGAGACAAAAAGGCGATAAATATCAGATTGTTGCCGGCGAAAGAAGATGGCGGGCCGCTAAGATGGCCGGTTTAAATATGGTGCCGGCAATTGTGAAAAAATTGAGCGATCAAGAAGCGTTGGAAATTGCGCTGATTGAAAATTTGCAACGCGAAAATTTAACCGCTATTGAGGAGGCCGAAGGCCTTAATCGCTTGATGACTCAATATGGATACACCCAAGAAATTTTAAGTAAGGTTATCGGTAAATCAAGAAGTTACATAGCTAATACATTGCGTTTGCTGAGTTTGCCGGACAGCGTACAAACAGCCATTAAAGATCATAAAATTTCGGCCGGCCATGCCCGAGCATTGATAAACAGCGGACAGCCGGAAGAACTGGCTAAGCAGATAATTGACGATAATCTGACCGTTCGGCAGGTTGAAGCATTGGCCGCAAAAATTAAAGGTAAATCTCCGAAAATTCGCATTCCGCAAGAATTAGATGCCGATTTGAAAAAAATAATCGAAGATTTGCATAACCGCTTAAAACTAAAAGTTAAAATTAGTGCTGGAAAAAGCGGCAAAGGTAGTGTAACATTGCACTATAACAATCCGGCCGAGTTAAGTTCGATTCTGGATCTTTTGGAACAACGTTAAGGAGATGAAAATGTCTACAATTTTGGAAAAAATGTTGGAAAACTGCAAAAAGGCCGGATACTATCCGACGGAAAATGCTGAAAAAATTGCCCGGGCAAAAAATATGATGTTTGGCGATGCTGAATGGCAAAGATGTCCGTGCGACGGGCAAAATGAGGCTCGTTACTGCATTTCTGAATTGTGCCGTAGCGATATTGAACGTGATGGTATTTGTCACTGCCGTTGCTATCGCAAAGTCGGTACCGATGATAAATAGCCGCTGATGTTCTGAGAAATTTATATGCAAGACCCTAAATTTGTGCATTTAAGAGTTCATACCGCCTACTCACTGGCCTTGGGAGCAATGCCGGTGCCGATGCTGATGCATAAATTACATGACATGGGGGTGCCGGCGTGCGCTATTACCGATAGGGGCAATATTTTTGGCGGCAAATGCTTTTCCAAATATGCGGCCGATGAAGGAATCAAGCCGATTTTGGGAGCGGAAATGGCTCTGTATAATGACGATTCGGAAAATATTGCGCTGTCTAAAGGACGGGAACTGGAGCCGGCAAATATAATTTTATTGGTACAAAATGAGCGAGGCTATCAATCTTTAATGAAGCTGTTTCGCTATTACTATCTCGACAATATGGAAACCGTAACGGTTCCGCAGCTTAAAATGAAAAATCTGCAGGAGTATAACGAAGGACTGATTTGCTTGACTGGCGGTTATGACGGTCCGATCGGGCGGCTGATTTTGCAAAATCGCCGCGATGATGCCGAGAAAAAACTTTTGGCTCTCAAAGAAATTTTCGGTGATCGGTTATATGTTGAAATTTCGCGTGTCGGCTATGATGAAGAGCAGAAAACCGAGGCTGATTTTATTGAACTTGCATACAAGCATAACATACCGCTGGTCGCAACTAATGACGTTTATTTCTTTGATGAAAGTATGTACGAAGCACATGATGCTTTGGTGTGCATTGCCGAAGGAGAATATGTCGCTAATGAAAACCGCAAAAAATATTTGCCGGGAAATCATTGGCGTAGTGAAGATGAAATGGCGGAGTTGTTTAAAGATATTCCGGAAGCAATTGAAAATACGATAAATATTGCCAAGCGGTGTAACTATTTGTCCGCCAAAGTTGAGGCTTTGCTGCCAATATTCCTCTGTCCGGACGGAAAAACGCAAGATGAGTTTATTACTGAAGAAGCTTATAAAGGTCTGCACGAACGGATGATGGTGCAGGTTTATACCGCGGATATGACACCGGAACAAAAACAGGCGATTGATCGAAAATATTATGCACGGCTAAACTATGAGCTTTGCGTAATAAAGAAAATGGGCTTCCCCGGCTATTTCTTGATCGTATCTGATTTTATTCGTTGGTCAAAAACTCATGGTGTGCCGATTGGCCCGGGGCGCGGTTCGGGTGCCGGTTCAATAGTGGCTTGGGCCTTAAAGATTACCGATCTTGATCCGATACGCTTAGATTTGCTTTTTGAACGTTTCTTAAATCCGGAACGCGTAAACATGCCGGATTTTGACGTCGATTTGTGTCAGGAAAATCGCCATAAAACCATTGAATATGTGCAAAATAAATACGGCGCTGATCATGTGGCGCAGATTATTACTTATGGTAAGTTACAATCAAAGGCGGTTATTCGCGATGTGGCGCGGGTTTTACAAATGCCTTACAGTCAAGCCGATCGCATTTCCAAAATGGTTCCTCCGGGACAAGGAGGTAAAAATCCGACACTGACCGAAGCACTGCAGATGGTTCCGGAAATGGAGCAGATGCGCGTTAATGATCCGCAAGTCAATAAGTTGTTTGATATTGCCATAAAGTTGGAAGGTTTGTATCGCAATTCCGGTATGCATGCCGCCGGTGTGGTTATCGGCGATCGGCCATTGGATCAGCTGGTGCCGCTGTATAAAGATCCGCGCTCGGATATGCCGGTAACTCAGTATGATATGAAATATGTTGAAGAAACCGGATTAATCAAATTTGACTTTTTGGGATTAAAAACTTTAACGGTGATTGAAAAGGCTGTCGAGTGGGTGAAAAAAATTCACGGAATAGAGCTGGATATGGCGGCAATACCGCTTGATGACAAGCCGACTTATGAACTGATGCAAAAAGGGGATACCAGTGCAGTTTTCCAATTTGAATCTTCGGGTATGCGCGATGTTATGAAGCAAATTAAACCGGATAGATTCGAGGACTTAATTGCGGTTATTTCTCTGTATCGTCCGGGGCCGATGGACAATATTCCGACTTTTATCAATCGCAAGCACGGAAAAGAAAAAATTGAATATCTGCATCCGGATTTGGCGCCAATCTTAGATGAAACTTACGGAATTATGGTTTATCAGGAGCAGGTGATGAAAATTGCTCAGGTGTTGGGCGGATATACACTTGGCGGTGCCGATAAACTGCGTAAGGTCATGGGTAAAAAACAACGCGAGGAAATTCCGCATCAGCGCCAGATGTTTACGGAAGGGGCTATTAAAAAGGGTATTGATGCCGAAGTGGCTAAAACAATCTTTGACCAAATGGAAAAATTTGCATCTTACGGATTTAATAAATCGCATGCCGCGGCATACTCGTTAATTTCGTATCAAACAGCGTATTTAAAAACTCATTATCCGGTCGAATTTATGTGCGCGGTTATGGATTTTGATATAACTAACACCGAAAAAATGGCCTTTTATACCGAAGAAGTCAAAAAAATGGGAATTAAAGTTCTGCCGCCGGATATAAATCATTCCGATGCACTGTTTTCCGTTGAAGATGGTAATATTCGTTATGCATTATCTGCCTTAAAAGGTGTTGGTGAGGCGAATATGAACGCCGTTACCGAGGAGCGAAAAAAACACGGAAAATTCAGAGATATATCAGACTTTATTCATCGTGTTGATATTAAGCAAATAAATCGTAAACAATTGGAACAGCTGATAAAATCCGGCGCGTTTGATTGTTTGGATAAAAATCGCGGTCAGTTGTTTGCCAATATTGACAACATTTTGCGCCATATGGCCGCTGCCAGCGAGCTGAAGACCAGTTCACAGACTTCGTTGTTCGGATCAGAGGAGCTTAATGCTAAAGTAAAATTGGCTCCGCAACCGGATTGGCCGGATTTAGAGCGATTGCAATATGAGGCGGAAGTTATCGGATTTTATTTGTCCGCGCATCCGCTTGATGTTTATGCTAAAAGTATGGAGCGTTTGGGGGTTAAAACATACAGTGAGGCAGTTAAGGGAATTCGCAGTGGCGATATCATAATGGCAAATTTGGCCGGCTGCTTGCAGTCTTTTCAACGCAAAATAAGTAAGGCCGGAAAGCCCTTCGCTTTTGTTAAATTGTCTGATACCTCAGCGGCTTATGAGGGGTTGCTGTTTTCAGAAGGAATAAATAAATATAGTGCGGCACTGGAAAGCGGAGTACCGTTGTTCGTACAGGCTAAAATTGAAAAACAAAGTGAAGATTTGCCGCCGCGGCTGATGTTTAACGTTATTAAAACATTAGACGAGGCAATTACCGAAAATTCCAAAGGGTTGGAAATTGCGGTTGACGATGTTGCGGCAATTCGGCCGATATATCAGGCTTTGGCTCACGAACACTACGGTACCAATAAAGTTTACATTTGTCCGGTTCTCGATGATTGGGATGTACGGATTGCCTTAAAAAACGGCTATGCTTTGGATAACGGCAATTTGTTGACAACTATCAGAGCGATTGCCGGCGTTAGTTCAGTAAAGGAGTTGTAAAATGGAAAATACCCGCCGATATACTTTTTTAAGTGTTTTTTTATATACAATTGATTTAACTAAAAAAATGCTTTCCAACTGGTTAGTATTTGTAGTTTATGCCGCCTTTATGACGCTTGCGACGGTTATATGCGGGCAAATCAGGTACGGTTGCCAAGCGCAGGACAAGACTTTTTTGTGCAATATTATGCCGCAACAACCGGAAATTGGCTTAATTTTATCGATATGTTATCTGCTGATAGCTTTTCTTTTGGCGGCGTTTTTCACTTATGATTTTTATCGGTTGGCTTTTAAAAATGAAAAGCTTAAATGGCAAAGCTTTTTGCTGCCGGATAAAGCAAAATTAAAGGCGGCGTTTGCCTTTATTGGCTACATTTTATGTTTAATAATACCGATTGTGATGGAATTTTTAATTTTACGCAAAGCTCCGCATCCGGATTGGCGGATTGAATTTATTTTCTTTGCTATTATGTTCGGATTTGTGGTATTGAATCTTTTGACAATTCGCATTTTTGCCGGTTTAAGTCGTTTTTTTCAAAATACGGAAGGCGGAGATATGATTTCGGTAATGCGGCAGACTTCGGGAAAATCGGCCGTAGCGGTATTTATGTTTTTGCTGTTTGCCGGAATTTTGAATTTGTTAGTGATAAAGACTAATGGTTTAATGAATCAGTGGAGTACGTTGGATAACAATTGGGCAGTTGTTCTCGGTGCGGAGTTTTGTTGCAATTTGATTTTGCTGTTCTGCTGTGCGTTTATGATAACTTTTGCTCGGGCTCAAGATGAGATTTTGGCGGCGCAGGAAGTAATTAAAGTTGAGGATTCGGCAGTTGAAGATGTTAAACCGCAAACCTTGGTTAAAGATCATAAAAAAACAAAGGCAAAATCCGCTTTGAAGGCAACTAGAGCCAAAGGGAAAACGATGCGAAGCTCGCGTAAGAAAAAGTAAAAAAAATTAAAGCCGTCGTTTGAATGACGGCTTTAATCTTATTTTAAGCGAAAAATCTTACTTTTCGGCTGTTTCCTGATTTTCAGCATTAGCCGCATTTTCTGCCTCTGCTGCCGCACGTTCGGCTGCAACGCGAGCCAAATCTTTAGCTCCCTTAGCCGCAACATCGCGATCAACTAATTCAATAACGGCCATCGGCGCGCAGTCGCCATAACGGAAACCGGCTTTTAAAACGCGGGTATAACCGCCCTGACGTTCTTTATAGCGCTCAGCCAAAGTAGAAAATAGCTTAGAAACGACTTCTTTGTCACGTAAAAAGGCCAAAGCCAAACGACGGCTGTTTAAGTCACCTTTTTTAGCATACGAAATCATATTATCGGCGAAAGTTCTTAATTCTTTAGCGCGAGTTAAAGTGATTGTAATTTGTTCGTGAGTTAATAAAGCGTTGGTTAAATTAGAGAACAAAGCTCTTCTTTGACTCTTCGGCATACTAAATTTTTTATGTGCGTCACCATGTCTCATGATGTCATTCCTTTCATATTTTCTGTGCTTTGTCGGACAAAGCGGATAAAACAACGATTCTTACTACAAAACCAAAGTTTTATATATAAAAATCAACTAAATCGCTTTTGTTTAACACGATATTTTATAAAAATCAAGCAGATTCTTATGTGTAATGCAAAAATATTGACACAACGCGCAAAAAAGCACTGAACCGCAGAGGTTCAGTGCTTTTTTTAAGTATCAGCTTCGTTTGCATTTTTCTTTTTGCTTCTTTTGAGTTCATCTCTCATCCACAAGGTAAAATAAACCACAAAAGTATAAAAAACGGCAAACAAAGCACAGATAAACGGTATCAGGAAAATTTGATCGCTTTCCGTGTATCTGATGAAATTAATGGTTAACGATGCCGCGGATAAATACAAAGCCAGATATTTTATCGCTATGGTGATTTTAGTGCATAAAGCTGAAAACACAATCGCCAGAATAATCAGCGGTGATGAAAGCTTGCCCATAGCACCGGCAATAATTAAGATAAGAAGCAAAATCGAACATATAAACTGTCCGAAAATGGTTATACCTTCAACAAAACCGGCATCCTTTTTATCTTCTGTAATCACCGGGGAAAATGCACACAGCAAGCAACCGATCAGCATAATCAGGATATGCCCGATGCCATCATGAGAAGAATAAAAAATCCACGTCAGACCAACGGCACATATAAACCATAAAATTTCAACCAGTGAAACAACGCTTGTAACACGCTCTTTCAGCTTCAAGTACTTGGCATAGAAACTCACTGCGGAGTTCTGCTGCCGGTCAAAAAAATTTGCCATAAATAGAAAGTTTAATAATTAAAATATGTCACGATGATAACCCATTGAAAAAATTTTGTCAACATTTTTCGTGGGCAAATAATCTCTAAGCTATTAACCTTTTGTTACCTTTTATAATGTAGAATATCGTCAATAATGTGTAAAAGAGGTGAAAATGCTCAAAAAAATTGGCTTTGGTTTATTGTTTTTTATGGGGTTTGTTTTAAGCGGTAATGCGGCAGAAGCGTCGATTTCATCAATTATGGTGAATGCTGATAACGGCAAGGTGATGTATGAAGCTAATGCCGATGAGTTGCGTTATCCGGCTTCTTTAACTAAATTGATGACATTGTATATTACGTTCAACGCACTGGAAAACGGTCATTTAAAGCTGACAGACCGTCTGAAAGTTTCACGAGTGGCGGCCAGTCGTTCACCTTCAAAGTTGGGTGTCGGTGCCGGTACAACAATTACCGTAAAAGATGCCATTATGGCCGTAATTGTTAAATCGGCCAATGATTGCGCCACGGTTTTGGCTGAGCATTTTTCAAAATCAGAAGCTGAATTTGCCGTTTTAATGACGCGTACAGCTAAAAAATTGGGTATGAAACACACTGTATTTAAAAATGCTTCCGGCTTGCCTAATTCGCAACAAAAGACCACAGCTCGCGATATGTCGGTTTTGGCTCTGGCGGTGTATAAACATTTTCCGCAGTATTACAAGTGGTTTTCGGCCCAAAGTTTTCAATATCGCGGTCGCACGATAACCGGTCATAATCATCTGTTGAAAACATTTGCCGGTGCTGACGGTATGAAAACCGGTTATACTGCAGCATCAGGATATAACATAATTACCTCGGCCAAACGCGGCGGAAAAAGGGTAATCGCCGTAACAATGGGACATCGCTATTATGGTGAACGTGATCGGCGAGCGGCAACAATGATGGATAAAGGACTTATTCACTTGCGGAAGAGCAGCAATGTCAATAAAGTTTTGTTGGCACAGCAAATTGACGGCGGCCGCAATACTAATGCTCGAGCTACTCGTATAGCTTCGGCGCCGGTTAAGGTTACGCCGAAAAAAACCGTTTATGCCCAAAATTCGGCTAAGGTGGTCAATAAAGGAAATTATGCAGTTCAAGTCGGTTCGTTTTCAGACTATAAAAGAGCCAAAAATTACGCTTTGTCGGTTAAAAGTAGCTTAGCGAAAAAATTTGCCGTTTATAACATTAAAGTTGAAGAAATTAAGGCTAATGAGCGAACAATGTATCGTTCTAAGGTTATCGGCTTGGCAAAAAATGATGCCCAAAGTGTTTGCAAAAATATGAAAAGACAAAACAAACCTTGCTTTGTTGTGGCAGACAGCAGTTCAATGAAATTGGCGCAAAAATGATGACTTCAACCCCGATAATTGTGATCAGCAGTATAAAACCGCGTGCCGGAAAAACAACACTGGCGCTTAATTTGGCGGCGGCACTGTGGGCTGATAAATATCAGGTGAAATTTTTAGCTCCGAACAATAGTGATGTCGAAAATTTTATTCGACGCCGTGAACGGTTTTGTCAGGAAAACAAGATTTTGTTACCGTTTCCGAAATTAATTAATAATTTGCATCCGGAAGCAATTGACAGTGATGAAAAGGCCGTCGTGATCGCCGATATTCCTACGGCAAAAAATCAGGAATATGCGTTTGTTTTCGCTAAGGCGCATACCTTAATAACCGTTGCCGATTCTCCGGTGCATTTGCAAACCATGCATACCGATGCTTATAATAATCTGGTTTGGCAAGCCAAAAAAAATATTGCCGCGCGCGGCATTAAATATTTAAATTGGATCATCGTCCCGAATTTGTGGCAGGAAAATATGTGGCCGATGGAAGAAATAAACGAGCAAAGCCGACGCTATGGCTTTCGCATTGCTCCGGGTATGCACGAACGCGAGGCTTTCCGACATGTTAAAGACGGTTATTGCGCCGCCGATATGGTTTCCGATACGAAAGTTTTTAAAATGAGTATGGCCGATGTTTATGCGCGCCGTGAAATTTTACAGCTGACCGATTTTTTGTGGCACAACAAATAAATGTGTCCAGATAAATAAAAAGTCTTTACCTCGTAATCTTTTTAATGATAAATATATATATGCTGGTTGTAAATAGTCAGAAAGGATAATTTGTTATGCTTAAAATTGTTCAAACCAAACCTTACTTGGATCAAAAAATGGGAACAGCCGGAATTCGGAAAAAATCTCGCATCGTTATGCAAGAAAACTATATAGAGAATTTCGTACAAAGCATTTTTAATGCAATCGGCGGTGTTGCCGGACAGACTTTTGTCTTGGGCGGTGACGGACGTTTTTATAATAAAATCGCCATTCAAAAAATTCTTAAAATTGCCGCGGCTAACGGAATGGCTAAAATGATTGTCGGACAGAACGGCTATATTTCTACTCCGGCATCATCTTGCGTGTTGCTCAAAAATAAGGCTCAGGGTGGGCTGGTGTTATCGGCTTCGCATAATCCGGGCGGTATTGACGGAGATTTTGGTATTAAATATGCAACCGCCAGCGGTGGACAGTGCTCGACAGCTATCAGCGATAAGATTTATGAAAATACAAAAAATATCACCAGTTATAAAATATGGGACGCTCCGGATGTTGATTTAAGCCAAATCGGGGTCCAAAAGCTGGGAAATATGGAAATTGAAGTAATTGATCCGGTTGTTGATTATGTGCAAATGATGGAAAAAATCTTTGATTTTGCGGCAATTAAAAAGCTTTTTGCCGACGGTTTTACTTTTGTTTTTGATGCAATGAACGCCGTTACCGGACCATATGCAAAAAAAATATTTGAAGAAATATTGGGCGCGGACGAAGGTTCAGTGATTAATGCCGTTCCTTTGGAAGATTTCGGCGGTTTGCATCCGGATCCTAATTTGATTTATGCCTCATCGTTGGTAAGGCTTATGTATTCACCTTCGGCTCCGGATTTTGGCGCTGCTAATGATGGGGACGGCGATCGTAATATGATCTTAGGACGTTCGTTTTTTGTAACTCCGAGCGATAATATTGCTATTTTAACCGATAATTACAGATACATTCCGGCCTATAAAAGCGGAATTTACGGTGTTGCTAAGTCAGCGGCAACATCAACGGCGGTTGGTCGGGTTGCTGCAGCTTTGGGAATTGGTTATTATGAAGTACCTACCGGCTGGAAATATTTTTGCAACTTAATGGATTCTCATCGCATTACCTTCTGCGGTGAAGAAAGTTTTGGTGCCGGATCCAGTCATATTCGCGAAAAAGACGGAATTTGGGCTGTTTTGTTCTGGCTTAACATTATTGCGGCTACCGGAAAATCAGTTGAACAGATTACCCGCGAACATTGGTTGAAATACGGACGCAGTTACTATGTTCGCCATGATTACGAGGGAATCGATATTGAAAAAGCAAATCGTTTGATGGCGGATTTGGAAGCAAAATTACCGGAATTGGCCGGAAAAACATTCGGCTCATTTACCGTTTCTAAGGCGGAGCCGTTTGTTTATAACGATCCGGTTGACGGCAGTTCGACTAAAAACGGGCTAATCGTTTACTTTACCGATAAATCACGTATAGTTTACCGCTTATCGGGAACCGGTACCAATGGTGCAACATTGCGTGTTTATTTGGAACGTTTCGATGATAAATGTTTTGATGAAGATGTGATGCAATTCCTCAAAGAATTAGCTGATGTTTCACGGCAAATTGCCGAAATAACCGAACGCACCGCTAAAGAAAAGCCAGACGTAATAACTTAAATAATGGTGCACAATGCTTAGAGATATAAATCATCGTCGACCTGATCGGCAACTGGAAAGAAATTTAGTCTTTCTGGCTTATGCGATAATGTTTTTAGCTTTAGGTATGTTGGCTTTTTTTATTTATCCGCAATATTCGCTATATATTATCATTTTTATGGTGTTTTGGAACATCGCCTGCATTTTAATGACCATTCGGATTTTAAAAGTTGGGGAATATGCTATCGGTTTTGGGGCGTTGGCCGGTGAAATATTAAACGATAAAACTAAATACTATCGCATAGATAATTCTTTGGGCGAGATTATTTTAGCCAATCAGTTGGCGGTTGATTACTTCAAAGATATTCCGGTGTTGGCGTTTTTGGAAAAAAATATAATCAGTTCGGCCGCCAATAAGCTCGATTTGCAAAAACTTACTTCTGCGGTGGCAAAATTGCAGGAAACCGAAGTTGAGCTTTCAATCAATCCGAACCAAAACAGTGTATTTTTGGCCGAAGAGTGGCTGAAAGTTAAAGTTAAACCGATTTATTTGAATAAAGCGGATATTTTTGAAGGCGAGTATTCATTAAAGAAAATTTGCAAAGAAACATATTTATTTTGGACTATCGAAAATATAACAGCTTATAAAAATATGGAGCAGATTTTTCAAAATGAAATGTCCTCCCTGCAAAACTTTTTGGACTTTTTACCGGTGGGGCTGTATACTTGCAACAAAGTCGGTGAAATTGAATATATTAACCAAACGCTGGCTGATTGGCTGAAAATTGAACGTAACACGGCTATCGGCTGTCCTATTGATGATTATATTGCCCATAAATCTGAATTACTGCATACCGCCGGAGATTTTGCCGGAAATATGTTGTTTTCCGTTAATAAAAATCCGGTGGAAGCTTTTGTTAAACAGCAAAATATTCACGAAAATAATGAGTATAAAACTCATGGTGTGGTTATATGGAATCTGCCGAATGACCGAGATTTAACCGCTCAGCTTCATGGTTGTTTTGATAAGCTGGAAGCAATTTTCAGTACGGCACCAATCGGAATTATTGTGGCTGACAAAGAACTTTCCGTTTTGCAAATCAATCAGTATGCCTTAGATATATTTAAGCAGGACGAAAAGGATTTTTTACAACAAAAAATTGCGGCTAAATTTAATACCGAGGCTGCGGCAAAGTTTACTGAGGCCGTTCAGGTATTTACCGATCAGAGCGACAGTGAATATAATTTTGCGACAACAATTGCGGCAGAAGGACAGGAAAAAAGCGTTCAATTGCATATTATGCCGATGTATTCACGCTATGCACCGACCGGCGATGCCATTGTCGGACTGATTATATATATTGAGGATACCACTGGTAAACGCAATTTGGAGATGCAGGTGGCGCAAGCACAAAAAATGCAGGCATTCGGACAACTGGCCGGCGGTGTGGCGCATGATTTTAATAACTTGCTGACAGCCGTCATCGGCTATTGCGATTTACTTATTCAACGCCATGGGGTTGGTGATCCGTCGTTTTCGGATTTAGTACAGATAAAACAAAATGCCAATCGTGCCGCCGGAGTGGCGCGTCAGCTTTTGGCTATTTCGCGAAAACAGCCGTTGAATCCTAAGCTGATTGATGTAACCGAGGCTTTTTCGGAAATAGATCATTTGCTGATCCGACTTTTGGGCGAACAGATTAAATTCCAGATTAATTATGGTACGGATCTGGGCTATATTCGTGTTGATCCGGTACAATTTTCGCAAGTTATGATTAATTTGGCAATTAACGCCAAAGACGCAATGGGCGGTAAAGGAACCTTGACTATTGCCACTCGTCCGGAAAGATTGAATAAGCCGTATAATTTCGGCACTGATGTTATTAAACCGGGAGATTTTGTGGTTATCAGCGTCAGCGATACCGGTTGCGGCATTCCGCCGGAAAATATCAATCGCATATTTGAACCTTTCTTTTCAACCAAGAAAAATGTTGTCGGCTCCGGAACCGGACTGGGTTTGGCAATGGTTTATGGTATTGTTCGGCAAACCGAAGGATTTATTAAAGTTTTCAGCGAAGTCGGTAAAGGAACAACTTTTGAAATATATCTGCCGGCGTATGAAAATAAAGAAATTGCCGAAATACCGGAGAAAAATCAGCCGCAGGAAGAAGTAATCCGCGATAAGTCCGGAAAAGCCGCCATGACCACTGTGGCTCCGGCTGTCGGATTAGATGCCGGAAAAATGATCCTCGGACTAAATGTTAACACATTCGACAGTCAGCGCACGTTGGCCGGACATACCAATGAATTTCGTATATTGTTTGTTGAAGATGAAGATGCCGTGCGTACCGTTGGGGCACGCGGCTTGCGGCAAAAGGGATTTTCGGTGACCGACTGCATTTCAGCTGAAAATGCCCTTGAGCATATTCAAAACGGCGAAAAGTATGACATGATGATTACCGATATGATGATGCCGGGAATGAGCGGTACCGAACTGGCCGCGCTTGTACGGCAAAAGCAACCGGAAATTATCATTATCTTAGCTTCAGGATATTCCGAAGAAATTGCCCGCAAGGAACTGGCCGGATCCAGCGATTTTTATTTCTTGAGCAAACCGTACAGCTTAGGCGATTTACATAAAAAAGTTATGGAAGTGTTGGCGCAAAATGAATAATTTTTTTGATGATGAAGAATTAAAACAGTTGCCCTTTCCTTTTGCCGTGCATAATGATATGAGCGATCAGGACTATATGGTTTCTGATTGTAATCGCGAGGCAATACAAATGGTTAATATGTGGCCGAATTGGCTAGGACAAGGGTTGTATGTGTACGGACCGAAAGGTTGCGGCAAAACTCACTTAGCCCATGTTTTTATGCAAAATGTGCAGCGTTCTGCAGCCAAGCCGGTTAAAGTCAGCATCTTAAATGCCGCGCAAATTCATCTGCGCAGCGTTAAAAGAATTGCGGAGGAAAATCAATGTATCGTTATCGAAAATCTGACCCCAAAAGTTCATGAAGAGGCATTATTTCATCTGTTCAATCTTTTTAATGTTGACGGGAAATATATGTTGTGGACTTCGGAATATGCCCCCAATCATATGCATTTTATGCTGAAAGATTTGCAATCGAGGCTTAAAATGTTGCCGGCTGTAGCCATTAAAGAACCGGACGATGTTATGCTGCAAATGCTTATCGTTAAGCTTTTTAATGATCGGCAGCTTCGGATTACTCCGGAAATTCTTAATTACATTTGCCTGCATGCGCGGCGTTCTTTCGGGTATATTTGCGATTTAGTGCCAGAGCTTGACGCTTTGTCCATGGCTTATCAAAAAAGCATCGATTTCGAGCTTATTGAAATGGCCATTGAGGTTTTGCAATCGCGGGAAAAACGTCAGCCGGATTTGTTTGACGAACGTTAATTTTTGTGTTAAAGAACTTAAAGTTATTAAAAAGGAGAAAAAAATGACTAATTTTTTTAAAAATAAATGGACAGCATTCTTAAGTATTTTGGTTTGCGCCATCATTACCGCCGTTTTTGTAGGCAAGATTTTCCGTAGCGGAATAGAAGAATTTTCGCCGGCTTTTATTGAAGAGGCTAAAGTTTTTATGCCGATTACGGTTGAAAATGGCGAAATCGTTGCCCCACAAGACACAATTATAAGTAAAAATTATGCTCAAGGTGACAATGTGAGCTTTAATGTTGTTTTGGATACCCGGGTTGACGAATTTGAATTATCTTCACTTAAAGATGCGGGAATTTATTCCAGCCGCAAATATCTTTATATTAACAACGGACGTAAGGTAGAAGTTGCATCGTATGAAAAATTGCCGAATGTAACGATAAATGAAGAAACTTTGCAAAAGGGTATTGAATATGTTAAAAAGAATCTGGGAAAAGGCTTCTTCTTTGTATTGTTGATAACTTATGCATTATTTGCCGCGTTGGCTGTTGCTTTATACACGCTGGTAATGCATTGGATTATGGCAAAATTGTTTAATGTTAAATTCGGCTATACTTATACGGTTAATGCTTTTGTTTATGCAATTTTGAACATTGGATCTTTACTCGGCGGATTTGGTGTCAGTATTTGGTTGACTTTAGCGGTTATGCTGATTGTTAACTATGCGCTGAATTCTTACGAAAAGAAAACTTTAGCTACAGCTTAAGTAGCTGAGATTAAATAAAAAAACGCCGCGGTGTCGGCGTTTTTTTATTTAAGTTCTTCTTTTAGCCGCATATCTAAATCCGAAATTTTTAACAGCAAAGATTGGTCTTTCGTTTGTTTTTTTGCTTGCTCTAAGTGATTTTTCGCTACTTCAAGATTGCCGATTAAATAATTAAATTCTGCCGTGGCGTAATATGAATC
>CADBPX010000049.1 GCA_902796625.1 uncultured Pseudomonadota bacterium | reverse complement strand
TATGGCCGGTTTTGAATGAGTCGGAAACCCATAATGAATTGAACGCTCTCGGTATTGACGGTTACAGCATAAAACTTATTAATACAGCGAAAAAACAATGAAGTTAGAATTTTTAGATTTTTTTCATAGAGCAACTATATCGGAGATAATAATTGACCGATAACTTATTAAAGGAATACTCTTTAATTTTATTCAAGCCGGATGCTTACGAAAGAAATCTGACAGAAATTATCATGCAAGAATTTAGTAATGCTAATTTAGAAGTTGTTTATCATAAAAAAATTCGTCTTACTGAAAAAATGCTGAGAAAATACCAACCTTTACTTAATGAACCAGATGATTTTGGTGAAACTGCGTGGCAATATGATATTATTAACGCATACACGAAAGAAACGACAGATGTTTTTTTGTTTCAAGGCGTTGACGCTATCAAAAAGACAAACAAAATAAAGCAGGATATCCGAAATAAATATATTACCGGTGAAAATAAGTACATTATTTATAATTTGTTACATTCGGTTGATGATTTTGCAGATTTAAAACTCAATATGAGTGCTCTTATGCCCGAAAAGTTATACCTTATTGAAAAGGATGAAAAGTATGAAACAACTGATTAAACCCACAAAATTAAATAAAAATGATACTGTTGCCGCTGTTTCTCTATCTTGGGGTGGATGTGATGAATTTAAAAACAGATACTTGCAAGGTAAACGTCAATTTGAAGAAACATTCGACGTAAAAATTATTGAAATGCCGCATACTTTATCTTCCGCTCAAGATATATATGAGCATCCGGAATGGCGCTTGCAAGATTTAATGTCAGCCTTCACAGATAAAAATATTAAAGCAATACTGACAACAATTGGCGGTGATGATACAATACGCCTACTGTCGTTAATGAACAAAACACATTTTGACATTATTCGTAATAATCCAAAAATCTTTATGGGTATGTCTGATACAACCGTCAATCACTTTATGTGTTTTAAGGCCGGATTGTCATCATTCTATTCTCCTTCGCTTATGTTTGGATACGCTGAAAACGGCGGAATTCCTGATTATATGGTTCAGAACACAAAAAAAACATTGTTTTCAAGTAATGTAATCGGGCAATTAGTTCCAAGCAAAGAATTTATTGTCCAGAAAGTTCCGTTTGAGAAAAATGATATTCGTCAGCGGATTCCGACAAAGCCATGGCGCTTTATTCAAGGAAACACTAAAACCATCGGACGCTTGTTAGGCGGATGTATAGATGTACTTGATTTTATAAACGGCACAACTTTGTGGCCGAAAAATGATGAATGGGAAAACGCCGTTTTGTTTATAGAAACAAGTGAAAATAAACCGACACCCGATCAACTTTGTTATTGGCTACGCAATTTTGCCGCTCAGGGCATTTTACAGAAGATATCCGGTATTTTATTTGCCCGGCCCGGCGGAGAGTTTTCTATTCACAAAGCTGATGCGCAAGAACGCTTCCTTTCTTGTTACACAGATTATGACACATCTATTTTGCAAGTTTTGAAAGAATACAATTGCCCAGATATTCCGGTGGTTACAAATATGGATTTCGGGCATACTGTTCCTCAATTCATTCTACCTTACGGAGCATTATGTGAAATTGATCCGATAATGCAAACCGTATCTATTCTTGAATCCGGTGTTATATAAAGATGAGGTGCTTATCGTGAAAAATTACGAAAAAATCAAAGATATAAGAGATAAATTTCTATCATTTTATTTAATGTCCGGATATAGGCGCACTCGTCCGGCTCCGGTTATTCCGGAAAATGATGAAACAATTTATTTTTCCAATTCAGCCATTGTTCCGTTCAAAAAAAATTTGCTGAGTGAGTGTCCTAAATTAGCGGTAGCACAGAGATGTTTGCGTTTTCGCGGTGGTAAGAATTTATTCAGCATAGATGAACCACCATATATGCCTTATTTTAATATGATGGCAGCGATTGCCAACAGTAAATATTGTCAAGAAGTAGCGGAAACTACGCAAGATTTTTTATTAAACACACTGAATATACCTGAAAATAATTTATATGCTGATGTGTCATCTCAAGACAAAGAATTAATTAAAAACTTCGAAAGATACTTTGAATTGCACGTTGATGAATTTACCGATAAAGAATATCAGTGGAAGTTCGGAATAGATAATGTATACGGACGCGGATTATGTTTTTCCATGCGTTACGGAGATAATAAAGTCGGCGATTTAGGACAAATCATCCAGATACATGCTCCAAATGAGATAACAAACTATGCTTTTGGCTTTGGGGTGGAAAAATTTTTAAAAATGTCGGAAAATCACAAACATTTTTACGAAGCTACTTCCATCTATGATATAACAAAAGACATTGAAGGCCCTATGGCATGGCGATATATGAGTTCTTTGGCTTCATTGGCTTATATATATAGCCAACATATTGATTTTAACGATCCTCAATATAAAAAACAAAGCAAAATTGTTTCATCTTTACTGCATCAATTAACTGTTGTTTCTGAGGTAATGGAAATAGACACCTCAAAAATAAATGCCGATATATATAAATATTCTGCAGTTGAACTAGATGGTCGAACAAATGTAGATAAACTTTTGAATGATTTAAGAAATGCAAAGCAAAAACTACGGCATGACAAAAACTTTCAAATATTATTGCAAAAACAACACGATCACCTTATATAATGATTTAATATATTAACTTAAATCAATTCCCTACTCAGCTATTTTTTTGTAATATCTTGATGAGTGTTGGTTTTGGATATATCGATTATTTTTTATAGTACTTCGTCAATTTGTTGCATGAGTTGGTTGGTCAGATATAGAGCATTGATGATTTTTGCATAATGTTTGATATCATCAAAAGAAAGTTCCTTATTTTTACGGTCTTTGAGCCATTTTTGTGCCGGTTGGTAGCCGCCGATATAGAAGTTCCAAGAAAGTTCCGGTACGTTATCAAAATATTGCGTATCGTTGATATATACTTTGCCTTCCGCATAAGTTAACTTGGTTACAATATTATCGCCGCTTATCGGGTAACCTATGCTTAATGTGCTTAATTTATCGCTTTCAAGTAAGTGAATTTTGCGGATTTGTGCACCTAAATCAACCAGTTTCCAGAATTTTGCTTTATCTGTTGGGTATGGCACTTTCGGAAAATCAATTTTCAAAAATTCTTTATAGGTTTCACGATATTTCGGTGAATGTAGCACAGCATAAATGTAATCAAGAACATCAATCGGAGCAAAAGTTTCCGGTTCTTCCGATTTTTCTTCGGTAAATGTAAGTTTCAATCCCTCGGCAAACTTTTGAATAACCTCGTTATTAAAGTTCGGATGCCGCGAATTATCTATATCTTCATAAATGTAGAGAGGAAAAACAAAATCACTTCCTAACATACCAGCACAAGACCAATTTCTTATATCTGTGATAATTTTGGAAATAAAAATAGGAGCTGAATTTAATGGATATAAGCCTCTTTTGGAAATCAATCCTAAATTGCTTTTTCTTATAAAGTGTTTCATAATGTTATATCTAGCTCTCTCAACTTTGGTCAAATCGTAATTGATATACCTTACATCAAAAGGACGGTAGCTATACAAGTTATTAAATTTAGTATTGAAAGGTGTTAAAGATACTAACTCATTATCATGATGCGTTTTAACACCACTAGCGTTGACGTTAAATAAATTATCAATTGAAAAACCTTTATCATATTGATTTTGATTATCAAAATTTTTAGGTGTAAAAAAGTAATTATCTTTTTCATAAGTAACTAAATTAAATGGTATGGAATTCAAGCTGTGTTCTGCTAAGAATTCATACTTGCTCTCTCTTTTACCATAAAGGTCATAGTGATAAACTTCAGCTAATTGATTTTTTCTCTTTTTATTGGTTTTAATAAACAGATTGATAGACACACCTTGCATAATATCAAAAACATTTTCATCTTTTGAACCATCAGGGCAAACTTCATTTTTCCTTGAATTTCCGTGCAAATCAATAATGTATATTTTATCAAAAGTTTCCAGTAAAGATTTTCTCATTTGGCGATGAATGATACCATCAATAAAACTGTTATTAGAAATATAGGCTAGAATACCTTCGTTATTCTTATCTACAAAATACTGTCCATATCTTATAAATTTAATATAATCATCCGATAAAGGTTGAATATTACGCTCGTTCAAATCCTTTTTATATATTTCACATAGCTTTGTTATCCATTCACCTTTATTAGAACTGCTTACGCTATAAGGAGGATTGCCTAAAACCACCATTACCGGAACATCGCGTTTAACTTCATTGGCTTCTTCTGCTTCTTGGGATAGCCAAC
>CADBPX010000048.1 GCA_902796625.1 uncultured Pseudomonadota bacterium | reverse complement strand
TTCGGCTCACCGCACCACATCAACAAAAAAAAGGCCGCATAGAGCGACCTTTATTTTGTTGGCGGGAGCGACGAGGCTCGAACTCGCGACCTCATGCGTGACAGGCATGCATTCTAACCAAGCTGAACTACGCCCCCACGTAACACTCGTAACTTATATACAAGAAAAAAATAAAAAGCAATACTTTTTTTTCATTTTTTTCATTTTTTTCTTAAACTGTGTATAATTGTGGATTAACATCGGTATAACTTTATTATCTGCTTGCATAAAAAAACAAAATATTGCATCATCAGCAACACTTAGGGTTGGAAAATGACAGGTTTTAAAAACTTGAGGAAAAAGGTGCGTAGGCGCCGGATAGAAACTTTTTTATTAGCAGGTTATGCCTTTGCCGTAACGTGCGCATTATTTATTTCTTTACTTCATAAAACTGTCAGCCCTCAGCAACCTGATGAAGAAGTTGCAGATAATTACGATTATACATCTGATGTTTTAATCCCTGTTTTCAGCGATTCTCAACAGGATAATCCTTTTGAAGATGCCTTTACTGAAATACAAAACATTCCTTTGCTTAGTGATAATCAGCTACTGATAGATAAATTTGTAGTTACCCATGACGGAGTTGCTGAGGTTGTTATGCCGGGAGAACCTAAACCTAAACATCGGGAGCAATATGGCTCTTTAGACGGTATATATCGCAAAGAACGTCATGTTGTTATGGTCGAAAGCGGTGATACATTTATTAAAATTTTGAACCGTATGGGAATGGATACCAAAGGAGCTACGGAAGCCTATAATGCGTTGCGCAAAATATATGATGTCAGAAGGTTACAGGTCGGCCAATATTTCCTTTTGGTTGCAACCTATAACTTGCAGTCACATACAATGGAAAAAATTGATAGTTTGTCGGTTGAGCCGGAACGTGGTACCCGCTATATTTTACGAACCAATGAATACGATCGCTTTGAAACTCAGGTCGAACAGGAAAAATTTGCCCGCGATATTAAGGTGGTTAAGGGTAAAGTAACCGGTGCTGTCGGTGTTTCAATGGCCAATGCCGGTGTTCCGCGTAAATTTCATGGCGAAATTGTTAATGTTTTTTCTCATATCATCAACTTAAACCGACAGGCTAAAAAAGGTGATACTTTCGAAGTTAAGTACGAAGTCAGTAAAGCAGCTAACGGCGATGTCGTCAAGGTTGGAAATTTGCTGTATGCCTCGTTTACCAGCGGAAAAAATACTTATAAACAATACCGCTTCAAAAATGCCTTTTATGATGCAAAAGGTCAGGCTAAGAAAACCGGATTGGATAAAAAACCTTTGGCGGCTCGTAATGCTCGCGTTTCTTCGCTGTTCGGTTATCGTCGCCATCCGATTCTTAAAACCGTAAAATTCCACTCCGGCGTTGATTATGCCGCTCCGCGTGGAACAGCAATTTTTGCCAGCGGCAACGGCGTGGTTGAAATGGCACGTTATGTCGGCGGTTACGGTAATTTTGTTAAGATTCGCCATAATTCAACGTATGAAACGGCATATGGTCATATGCAGGGATTTGCTCGTGGAATTCGTCCGGGAGTTCGTGTTCGCAAGGGGCAGGTTATCGGCTATGTTGGCAGTACCGGACGTTCAACCGGTCCGCACTTGCATTTTGAAATTTTGCGCCACGGCCAGCGAATTAATCCGCTTAAGGCTCAAGTGGCAACCGGTAATGATTTAACCGGCGGACAGCTTAATGAATTTAAGCGCACTATGCGCAATATTGATGCGGCATATGAGAAAATCAAAAAACAAGAGGTTAAATCTGCTCCGGCGCTTACACAGCCGGCCGTAACAGCGCAAGCTGATTCTGTATCTTCTACAACTCCGGAACAGAAAAAGGCAGATGACAAATCTCAAACCGTAGGCAACACAAATGACGAAAATACCAAGCCGGCACCAATGCCGACAACGGAAAAAGCTGAAGAGAATAGTTCACACGCAGAAACAGCGGAAAAGGAAGATAATCAGCCTAACGAAAAGACTGTCGTAGCAGAAAGCCCAGAAAGTAATGATGCTGATAAAGTTGTTAATTATAAAGGAAAAACCGTTTATCCGACCCGTATTTCCGCAGTTAAGGCTCGGCAATCTTACCTTTCGGCAAGTTTAACCAATAAGCATAAAGCCGTTATGCCAGGAAAGAAACGTCCGTCTTATGCGCAAAGACGTGCCGTGCGGCGTTAAAGTTGTTGTAATAAGCGTAAATATACTTGATATTTTTAATAAATATTCCTAAATTATGAGCAACGAAAGGCGGAAATATGGATAATTTGCCGGGACTAAGAGATATTCATTTACCTGATGACCCAATCTCAGTGTTGCCGTTAGCTAAGGGATGGTGGCTTTTGCTGACAGCAATTGTTGTCGGTTATTTGGCTTTAAGATTGCTCAAATGGAGTTATGAAAAGAGCACTAAAATATATGTGCGCCATATGCTTAAGCGCTTGTATAATGATAACAGCTTGGCTACGGCCGTAAAAATTTCTGAAATTTTTCGCCGAATTTGCATTCGTCAATATCCGCAGGCCGTAGCTCTGACCGGTTCGGATTGGATTAATTTCTTAAACAGTAAATCCAAACATAAAATTGATGAAAAAACGGCACAACTGCTACAAAATGCCCCGTTTGTTCCCGCCGAGAGTACCGTATATGCTCCCGAAGACATTGCCAAGTTATGGCAGTTTTGCTATCAGTGGACGGGAGAAAATTTATGATAGAATTTTCATGTCCATGGGCTTTATTTTTACTTTTTTTGCCGCTTCTGGTTCTGAGTTTTCCTCCGATAGCCCAAAAAATATGCGGAGATGCTCTGAAAGTTCCTTTTGTACGGGATATTATCAAAATTAAAACAATGACGACTCAAAAATATTTGCGGATACCGACAAATGTTTTGCGATCTTTTCAAATATTGCTGTTGAGTTTAATATGGATTTTAGCCGTGATTGCACTGTGCCGTCCGCAGTGGGTTGGCGAACCTCACCGCGTGCGCAATGAAGGAAGAGATATTTTGTTGGTGGTTGATATTTCCACATCAATGTTGGAACGCGATTTTACCTATAATAATCATGTTTTTGACCGCTTGACTGCAGTAAAAAATGTGGTATCGCAATTTGCCGATAAACGCACGGAAGATCGCATAGGTTTGGTTTTGTTCGGAACAAGAGCATATTTGCAAGTGCCGCTGACTTATGATCGGGAGGCTCTGAAAAAAATATTATGGTCAACCGATGCGGGTATGGCGGGTGATTCGACATCAATTGGCGATGCTGTCGGCGTTGCAGTGAAAAATATGCGTGAAAACGGCGATGATAAAGAAAATAAAGTGATAATTTTATTAACTGACGGCGAAAATAATGACGGTTATTTATCACTGTTACAGGCCGTTGATTTAGCTCAACAGGAAAAAGTTAAGGTTTATACGATTGGAGTGAGCAGTGATTCTCGGGCTTTTTTCGGCGGGTTACTTTCTGTGCCGGTTAATAGTGGATTAGATGAAAACAGTTTGAAAAAATTAGCTCAAGCGACACGGGGAAATTATTTTCGTGCTAAGGATGTGCGCTCTTTGTCGCGCATTTATGATGAAATTGATAAATTGGAGCCGCAAGAGCATGAGGGGCGGGTAATTCGTGAAACTAAAGATTTGTTCTATATTCCGGTTACGGCAGTATTAGTGTTGTTTATAATTTTAATCTTGTTGATGAAGAGAAGAGTTTAACATGTTGTGGTTGCAGGATTTTCATTTTATTCGTCCTTATTGGCTGTTGGCCTTGTTTATTCCGGTCACGCTTATTTGGATTTTGCGTAACAGCAAAAAGATGCAAACATCTTGGGCCGGAGTTTGTGATGAGCATTTACTGAATTTTTTACTGATTAAAGGCAAAGATGGTGCTAGAAAAAAGACTTTTATTTGGGGAATATTATTCAGTTTGTTGACAATTATATCATTGGCCGGTCCGACTTGGCTTAAAGTTGATAATGCCGCATTAAACATGAAAAACCCATTGTTTTTTGTACTTAATTTATCGTCGGATATGGCACAAAAAGATTTGGCGCCAACCCGTTTGGATCGCGCTAAATATATAATTCATGACTTATTGCAAGAAACGCAGAATGCTGAGGTCGGCTTATTAGTTTATAGCCGAGAACCGTTTGTTATTTTGCCGTTGACGGAAGATAGTGCATTGCTGGATAATTTGCTTCCGGCAATCGATAGCGGAATTATGCCGGAAAATGGTGACAGATTGGATCGGGCTCTGCAACTTAGTGTGGAAAGTATGCAACAAGCCGGTTATGACAACGGCAATATTATTGTGTTATCTTCTGATGTCGGTGAAAAATTTGATCAAGCCTTATCAATGGCTAAAAATGTTTATAATCAAGGGTATAAGGTTAATGTGATTAATATAAGTCCGCAAAAAAATGATAAGTTAAGGCTGATTGCGGAAAATGGCGGAGGTATGTATATGATGTATAATCAACAACTTAGCCGGCTTATTAAACAAATAAATAATTTATATATGCAAGAGTTTCAAAAAAGCGCAAATAAACAGGTAACGTGGTTAGATATGGGCTATTATTTATTTTGGTTGCCGGCGTTGCTGTTATTATATTTTTTCCGCCGCGGTGTAGTTTTTATTTTGGTGTTATGGTTATGGACATTTCCTTGTAATGCCGGTTGGTTTTTGAACCAAAATCAGGAGGCTATGCGTGATTTTAAGGCTCATGATTATGCACAGGCAGCGGCAAAATTTACAATTTTACCGTGGCAAGGAGCGGCATTGTATAAAAATGGTGATTATCAAGGTGCATTGAAGGCGTTTTCGCAGAAAGATGATTTGGATTCTCTTTATAATCAAGGCAATGCTTTGGCCAAGAGCGGAAAAATTACGGAAGCGATTGCTAAGTATGAGGAGGTTTTGCGCCATGATCCGAAATTCAGCGATGCCGAATATAATCTGGAATATTTAAAGAAAATACAGGAACAGCAACAGAATCAGCATCAAGATCAGCAACAGGAACAGCAACAGGAACAACAACAGGATCAGCAACAGAATCAACAGCAGGAACAGCAACAGGATCAGCAACAGGAACAGCAGCAGGAACAACAACAGGATCAGCAACAGAATCAACAGCAGGAACAACAACAGGAACAGCAACAGGAACAACAACAGGAACAGCAACAGGAACAGCAACAGGAACAACAACAGGATCAGCAACAGAATCAACAGCAGGAACAGCAGCAGGATCAACAGCAGGAACAGCAGCAAGATCAGCAGCAAGAACAGCAACAGGAACAGCAACAAGATCAGCAGCAAGATCAGCAACAGGAACAGCAACAAGATCAACAGCAGAAACAACAAGATCAGCAACAAGTTGAAGGTGATAAGGGCGAAGAGCAAGAGGCTCAAGCCGTAAAAATCGGCGAAGATGAAGATTTATCACCTGACGAAAAGGAGAAAATTCGCGCCCGTATTCAGCGTTTTCGTGAAATACCTGAAGATAAAGGCGGTTTGCTCAGGGCATTTATTGCTAAAGAATATAATAAACACAGATATAAAGATTAGAGGAAAAAATGTATAAATTTACAGGTGTTTTTTTCGGAGTATTTTTCTTGATAACTAACTGTTATGCCGGTGATTTAACGGCACAGGTAAAAAATACGTCGGTAAATTTCTTCGAGCCGTTTGATTATACCGTGTCTTATGAGGGTGACGACGGATATGCACTACGTCCGGATTTTAGTGAGTTAGATAATGATTTTACAATTTCTTCAACCTCAAGTTCGGTGCAGTCAAGTTTTATTAACGGTAAGGGAAGTGTTAATCGGACTTGGCGCTTAAAATTATTACCGAAAAGAACCGGTAAGATTGTTATACCAGCCGTAAAAGCCGGTAATTATTCGACTCAACCGATAGAAATAACCGTATCCGCCAATTCGGTGTCGAATAATATGTCAATTTCCGGCGCAACGGTGAGTAATAATGCTTTGGCACCTGCCGATGAAGACCTTGATAATACTTCTGGCAATACAGATTTTGCGATTGATGTTCAGGTTGATACTAAAAAACCATATGTTCAGCAAGAAGTCAATGTAGTTTTAACAATTCGCGATCCCCGCGGATTAGAACTTACCAGTGAGCCGCTAATCAATGTCGGTGATGATTGGATTGTTAAAATGTTGAAGCAGCCGACTGTGAATAATAACGGCCGTGGTTTACGTGAAATAAAGTTTTATTATGCGTTTTTCCCGCAAAAGAGCGGTTTACTTACTATTCCGCCTCTGCGCATTGAAGGGTTCTATATGTCAGTTAATTCACCGCAAAACGACAGTGAGGAGCTGACGTTAGGAGGATTGCTGCAAATCTTTGATTTTAACTTGGGTGCCATGTTCGGCACTCGACAACCGGTTGTATTACAATCAAAACCGATAGAAATCGATGTTAAGCCGCTTGCCGAAGGTTATGGAAATAACTGGTGGCTTCCTTCCGGAGCAGTCGGTTTGGCGGCGCGTTGGAGCGAAACCAATCCGGTGTATAAGGTGGGGGAAACCGTGACGCGGGAAGTTCTTTTGACAGCCGAAGGCGTAGCTGATACACAGCTTCCGGAATTAGCATTAATTTCTTCGCCCGATATTAAGCAATATCCGGAAAAACCTGAAGTTGACAGTATTATAGATAATGGCAAAGTTACTTCCAGATCGTTGACCCGCATTGTTTATATTCCGCAAAAAAGCGGTCAACAGGTTATTCCGGAAATTAGAGTACCGTGGTTTAATGTGGAAACGCAAACTATTGAAACAGCCGTTGTTCCGGCAGAAACTGTAACCGTGCAAAGTGCAGATATTACCGGTGATTATTCAGAGCAAACAGAACCTCAAACGGCGGCTGCGCCATCAGAAATTCAATCACCTTCAACTGTTAACCGCGGCTATCACTGGCTATGGATAGTGTTGGCATTTTTAGCTGGAATAGGTATTAGTTTTGCCTTGTTCCGCCGCAAGGAAAAGTCAGCTCAAGGCGAGCATAACGTTAATGATTGGCAAAAAGCAGTTATTGTCGCTCTAAAAGAAAATGATATAAAGGCGTTGCGCGACAGTTTGATACAAGGAGGAAGAGAAATATTTTCTGAAAGTAAAATAAATAATTTGACCGATTTAGATGATTTATTGCAAAATAAAGAGTTTTCTGAACAAATTCAAAATCTTAATAATCGACTGTATAACAATGCCAACGTAAAAGTTGACGGTAAATTAATGCTTTCTATACTTAAGAAATACAAACAGCCGCGAGTGAAGAAAAAGATTGCAGACCCTTTGCCGGATTTGTATAAATAACTTGCAAATGGCAAAAAAATATGTTCTAGTAAAGCATAAATTTAGAATAGGAAAGAAAAATGCTTTTTTGGAAGAAATTTTTATTGGTTGTATGCTTTATGGGAACAATGTATTTCGGGGGCATATGTGTTCAAAGTGACAGTACGCTGTTTCAGGGTTTGGGATTTATTGTTATTATATTTTCAATGATAATATTATATGCCGTTGCTAAAGTGATGTGGCAGGGTATGGAATTTCTTCCGGCATTTTTGATCATAGGTTCGTTGATTGTTTATATTTTGTATTGTTTAGGCTTTATCGGCGGTGGTCAAGTTAAACCGATACAGCATAACGATAGCGCCATTGAGGAAATTGGTGCTGAAGATATTGCGACTGCCGAAGATGTAGAGGAAAATCAGCCCGAGAATATAAAAATTGATGAGACAAATGCCGATAAAGTAAGTCCTGAAGCGAATACTAATCATGGAGCAAACGGGTTGCCGTTGCCGCCGGCGGTTGAAACTCCGCAAAATCAGATCACACCTTCGTCATCAGATTCTTCTTCCGGTATAATGGGAAAAATAAAGTCATTTTTCGGAGAGGCAGAAGAAGAAAACCCAGAAACAAATTTAAATCCGACGGAGTATCCGTTTGTTGAAGGATATGTTAGTGTTGCTACCGGTAGTGTTGTGCAAATGGAAGGTCTGTATATTCATATGTATGGTATTGATGCTCCGGATCCGCAACAGTTGTGTGCCGACCAAAACGGGTCGCAATACAAATGTGGTATAAAGTCTTTGAATTGGCTTGAGGATTGGATTAGCGGACGCATATTGCGTTGCCATTTGCTTACCAGAATTATTCGTGGTCATGTCACCGGAGTATGCTTTGCCGATAATGGTAAATATGATGTGGCTGCTGCTGTCGTTAATGCCGGCTGGGCCTTGGCGTATACGCCGCGTACGAATGTTTATGCTCCTTATGAAAGACAAGCCAAATATGCTCGTCGCGGGTTGTGGCGCGGTCGCTTTTATCGTCCGTGGGAATGGCGGAAAAAACAAAAAGTTAATGTAACGATAAGAACAATAAGTAAGCCTAGCGGTTTAAAAGGTTGGTTTAGCGGGCTGTTTTAATGGAACAGGTTTATATTTCACATAGCGAGGAAGATACAGCAGAGTTGGCTCGCAAATTGGCATCAATAACCCAAAAAGGTGATGTTTGGGCTTTGTCCGGAACATTGGGAATGGGCAAAAGTGTTTTTGCCCGTGCATTTATCCAACAACTGAGTGCAGCAGATGAAGTGCCAAGTCCGACATTTACGCTGGTACAAACTTATGATGCGAAAAAATTTACTATCTATCACTATGATTTATACCGAATTAAAGCTGCCGAAGAAATATTTGAATTGGGAGTAGAAGAAGCCTTTTATGAAGGCGTAAGTTTGGTAGAATGGCCGGAAAAAATGGTCCAATATGCGCCGAGAAATATGTGGCATATCCGTTTTGAGCCTGATGGCAATGGCCGTAAAATTACCATAAAGTCTGACGATAAATTAAAAATGCAACGGTTAGCAAATGTCTGAACAGGAAATTATACATGCTACTTTGATAACAATCGATGGCAAGGGGGTTCTTATTAAAGGAGAAAGCCGGAGCGGTAAGTCAGATTTGGCTTTGCGGATAATTCTGTCTTATGGGGCAAAATTGGTTGCCGATGATGCCGTGCAAATTAGTAAAATCGACGATATGATCGTCGGTGCCGCTCCGGAAAATATTGCCGGTTTGCTTGAAGTTTACGGGGTGGGGATTGTAAAGATGGAATATGTAAATAAAACACCTCTCAGCCTTGTGGTTAACTTGGTTAACAATCCGGCACAGATCGAAAGAATGCCCAAAAAATTGTTCGAAAACATTTTTGGGGTTGAAATTATGCAAATAGACTTGTATGCTAAGGAAAATTCAGCACCGGAAAAAGTTCTGATGAAATTAAAAGGATGCCTATTAAATGTCGATGAATAACGAAAAACAAATAACAGCAAAGATGATGTCTTTTGTGCAGGCACTTGGAAAGCCGTTGGTTGCATTTATAGTCAGCTTAGGATATCTCTCGCAATTTGTTGCTAAATCAGTGTATAACTGCTTTATGCCACCATTTTATGTTCGCTTATTGGGTCGTCAATTTATGAATATGGGTTTTTACTCATTACCGGTTGTCGGCTTGACCACATTATTTGCCGGAATGGTTATAGCCATTCAAACTTATTCGGGTATTTCCAAATATGGTGCGGAAAGTGCAGTGGCAACCGTAGTTTTAATTTCCGTTACCCGCGAATTGGCACCGGTTCTATCGGCTCTTATGGTTGCCGGACGAATTGGTGCGGCAATGGCTGCCGAAATCGGTACAATGCGCGTTACGGAGCAAATTGACGCATTGGTAACGCTTTCGGCTAATCCGTTTCGCTATCTGATAGCCCCTCGGGTTTGGGCCGGAATTATTGTTATGCCTTTGTTGGTATTGTTTGGTGACGTTATAGGCATTTTCGGCGGTTATGTTGTTGGTATATACAAACTGGATTTCAATCCGGCTAATTATATCAATAATACAATGAGCAACCTGCAGTCAATTGATATAATGACCGGTGTAATAAAGGCCTGTGTCTTTGGTTTTATTATTTCTATAATGGGCTGTTATCATGGATATCGCTCTAAGGGTGGAGCACAAGGGGTTGGTGAAGCAACAACTAATGCCGTAGTTTCTTCTTCAATTTTAATTTTAATCTTTAACTATCTGATTACAGAGATGATTTTTTCACGTTAAGAGGTATGTTATGAGCGAAAATAAAATTGAAATCAGAAAATTGTACAAAGCCTTTGGCAAGAAAAAAGTTTTAAACGACATGGATTTAGATGTACGCCAAGGTGAATCATTGGTAGTTATCGGCGGCTCGGGAACCGGAAAATCGGTTTTGATTAAATGTATTCAAGGGCTGTTAATTCCGGATTCCGGATCAATTAAAATTGATGGCCATGAAGTTGTCGGAACAACGGAAGATATTCATCAAAAAATGGGAATGTTGTTTCAAGGGGCAGCTCTGTTTGACAGTTTAAGTGTTTGGGAAAATGTTGCCTTTCGCCTGTTGGATAAATCAAAAATGTCGAAAAAAGACGCTAAACTGGAAGCAATTCGCGTGTTGCGGCAGGTTGGGTTGGCTCCAGATGTGGCTGATTTGTCGCCGGCGGAGCTTTCCGGAGGTATGCAAAAGCGTGTGGGTCTGGCTCGAGCAATTATTACTCGGCCGGAAATAATTTTCTTTGATGAACCGACAACCGGACTGGATCCGATTATGGCCGATGTTATCAACGATTTAATTATTGAATCCGCACGCGGCTTAGGGGCAACAACTTTAACAATTACGCATGACATGGCATCAGCTCGTAAAATAGCCGACAGAATAGCGATGCTGTATCAGGGAAAAATCATATGGAGTGGCACGGTAAAGGAAATGGATAAGTCCGATAATCCTTACTTGCGGCAATTTATCTCTGGCAGTTCTCATGGACCGATAAAAATGGAAGTTTAAGATGGCTAAAAAAAGTTCAACATATGTTTGTCAGAATTGCGGTGCAACATATTCCCGCTGGGAGGGAAAGTGTACATCTTGCGGTGAATGGAACAGCATTGTTGAAGAAATATCAAAAAATGACGGATTTTCCAAGATTAACGGCAAAAAAGAAGGGCATGTTATTGATTTTGTTCCGTTGAAAGGGAGTACGCAAACTTATAGCCGAATTTTGAGCGGTATTAAAGAAATAGACCGAGTAACCGGAGGCGGTTTGGTTCCGGGATCCGTGATTTTAGTCGGCGGTGATCCCGGGATTGGTAAGTCAACTTTATTATTACAAGTTTGTGCCGGTTTAGCTTCAAGAGATGATAAATATTCATGCTATTATATTTCCGGAGAGGAGGCTATTGATCAGGTACGGATTCGTGCTGAGCGTTTGGGCTTGGCCGATCGACCGGTTAATTTAGCCAGTGCCACCGATGTACGTAATATTATTACCACATTAGAGAAAACCGAAGCTCAAGTTGTCATAATCGATTCAATTCAAACCATGTATTTAGACGAGGTTGAATCAACTCCCGGCAGTGTCGGGCAAGTACGCGCCTGTGCCTATGAGCTGATTAAATTGGCAAAACGTAAAGGGTTTGTGTTGTTTTTGGTCGGCCATGTGACTAAGCAAGGAGAAATTGCCGGACCGCGCGTTTTAGAGCATATGGTAGACACGGTTTTGTATTTTGAAGGCGAGCGCGGACATCATTTTCGTATATTGCGGGCGGTAAAAAACCGCTACGGCGCTACGGATGAAATTGGTGTTTTTGAAATGCAAGATAAGGGATTGGTTGAGGTAGAAAATCCGTCGGCACTGTTTTTGGCCGAGCGACAGGGAAATATCTCCGGCTCATGCGTTTTTGCCGGTATTGAAGGTTCACGCCCGCTGTTGGTTGAAATTCAGGCGTTGGTGAGCCCGAGCGGATATTCAACCCCAAAACGAGCCGTTGTCGGTTGGGATTCTAACCGTTTATCTATGGTGTTGGCAGTTTTAGAGGCACGTTGCGGAATTAATTTCAGCACCCATGATGTATACTTGAATATTGCCGGAGGCTTAAAAATAACCGAACCGGCAGCCGATTTGGCTGTTGCTATGGCTGTTATTTCATCGTTGACCAATAAGCCGCTGCCGGCCGATATGGTTGTTTTCGGTGAAATTGGTTTATCGGGTGAAATTCGTGCAGTGTCACAAAAAAATTTACGCTTAAAAGAAGCCCAAAAGCTGGGGTTTGCCAGCGCCATTACCCCGCCGGCTTTCGGTAAGGATAAAAAAGATAATGGTAAGTCTTATGATTTATCATGTTATGAAATAGGAAATGTTCATCGCTTAATAAATTGGTTTAATTAGGAGTAAGATTATGGAACAATTAAATAATTTAGATGTTGTCTTTTTAATTATTGTCGGAATTTCGGCATTGGTCGGAATAGCCCGCGGTATGACTAAAGAAATTTTATCAATACTGGGCTGGGTTTTGGCCGCCGCCGCAGTGTTCTACATTACTCCGATTGTTGACCCGATGATGCATAAGTATATTTCCTCATCAATATTGTCAAGTATCGTTTCGGGAATGATTATATTAATAGTGTTCTGCATTATTTGGGTACTTACCGTTGATCGCTTGGCCGTAGTTATCAGAACCAGCAAATTAAGCGCATTAGATCGTATTTTCGGTTTTGTTTTCGGAATTGCCCGCGGCGTGTTAATTGTTATATTGGTCGCTTTGATGATATCAACGATTATCCCAGAAGATTCGCAAAAAGGTGTATTTGCCGATTCTAAATATTTCAAAGTGGCAAGCAATAGTGCCGAGCCTTTAAAGAAACTTATTCCGCAAAGTTGGGTTGATAAATTTAAAGCAACCAGCGAATCTTTGGGCTTAGAAGATAAAGAAGATAAGAAAGATGATGCCGAAAATAAGAAAGACGAGGGTGAGAAAAAGACGGAAGATAAAGCCGATACTATTCAAAAAACCGTAAAAAACATTAAAGATATAAAGGAAGCCGTAGATAATTTTCAAGCCTTGAAAAAGAGCGGAGAGGAGTTGTTTAATGAGTTGGCTCAGCCGAAACCGGCAGAAGGTTCCGATGAAAATGAGGGAGCCGGAAACGGTTCATCTTCAGATCTAGATCGCCTTCTTGATGTTTTAGAAGATCGATTTGTTGAAACGAATGAAGCAACGCCAGGGGTTGAAACCGATGCTCAGTCTGTAACTGATAAGGTTAAAAATACCGAAATAAAGGAAAATGTTGCAGATAAAGTAAGTCGCTAATTGTGCAAGACGAATAATTTATCTTATAAATTTATCTGCAATATGCAGGGATTTATATTCCCGTAATTCTTGTTTTGGCGTGAAATCGAAATAGAAGGATTTTATATTGCGATTAATTTCCGCGTGGCGAGTGCGTCTTTTTATATCCGTTTTATGCTTGAATGATGACTTGTGTTGTGTCTTGTTTGCCGTAACACGACCGGCAGCCATAAAGGTTGTATCAACCAGAAAAACTTTCCGATCAAGAGTTACTTTATTCCAAGCGTGCTTGTTTTCTCCTTTAAAATCTTTCATGCTGTAATGTCTGCGAATTCTGGTTTGATTGTCGATGGTGTATCCCGATATAATTTCTACATGATTTATATTGGCGATATCCGCCATTTTTTTGAATAATTCAGCAAAATCGCCGCAGACACCGGCTTTAGCTTGCAATGTATCATATTCATAACCGATTTCTCTGTGGTTAACCTGTCCGTTATCATATTTATAATTATCATAAGCGATATGTGAGGCAATCCAGTAGGCGATGGATTTTAGTTTATCATAATCGGATCTGTATGGTTTGGTTAGGTGAGAAGTTAACTTGAATATGTTATTCGATAAACGTTCCGGCGTATCAAATGCATATTCGCGAATCTTATTATCATTTGCCTGTGATAATGAATGTTCTATTGCCGTTGCCGATTGCCAATAACATACAAACAGTTCCGTCAATATAAATACAATCAGTGAAATTTTAATTTTTTTAAAGACACGGTTCATTGTTATTTTTCAACCGGAACATTGGTTATATCCGGTTTTCGAGCCACGACGACATAACCATAAACCGGACTTTCTGCCTCGTTACGCAAAATTTGATGTTCACAGGAAATAAGGCGTAATCCAGAATTTTTCAGCACCTTTTCGACATAACTCGGATTATGCACAAATCTTCCGCTCGGTGTTAAGAAATAGTCATCTTTGTTAAAAATATTTTCCGAGAAAGTAAAGACAAATAAGCCGTTTGGCAATAAAGAACGCGAAATGCGGACAAAAGGTTTAGTTAATTCTCCAAAGTATGTCCATACATCTGATGCGGTGATTAAGTGGAATAAATAATCCGAATTTTCGAGATAATGACACAAATCATCGCAAATCAGTTGGGAATAGATTTTTTTGCGGCGTGCGCAATCCAACATTTTTTCCGACAAATCAATGCCAATAAGTCCTTTAAATGAAGCGTATTTTTTTAACTTTTCACCGCACAATCCGGTACCGCAACCTAAATCGGCAATATGATATTTGGAAAACAACGATTTTTTCAAATTTTTAGATACCGCGTCATAAATAAGGTTAGGTGCTTGATAGTCTAAATCGTTAAGAGTTGAATCAAAATCCGGTGCAAAGTTATCAAACATTTCCTTAACATATTCGGTATCGGAAGTGACAATCGTTTGATTATTTAAAATTGCATTGCCCATATGCAGTGCAACTTTGTTTTCCGGGAATCTTTTTAACCATTTTTGGGCATATTTGCATGCCAATTCAACACTTTTTTCCGAATAGCACTCATACAGCAAATAACCGAAGTTAAGGTGATAGCTGTTAACATTCTGCGGTGCTAATTTTAAATAACGCCATGAAAAGAGCAGGCAGTTTTCCCAATCACCGATTGAATGATAGCTGTTGCTTAAGGCATTTAAGGTGTCAACCCGAGTATAATCAAGTTCATTTGCCTGTATGTACATTTGCAGGGCTTTTTCATTTTTATCCATAGCCGCCAGAGCATTACCGGCGATCATATGTGCGGTAACGCTGGAAGGGTGCTTTTTGATTGATTTTTTAGCAAATTCAAGAGCTAGCACATATTTTCCCATGCAGTAATAAGTGTTAGCAATATTAATCATGGCAATATAGCTGTTGGGATTAATTTGGTACATCTGCTGGTAATAAGCGAGAGCTTCATCATATTGTCCGTTACAAAAACGAATATTAGCCATATTTTGAATGGCAGAGATATTTTTGGGATTAACATTTAAAACGCGCATAGCGTATGAGGAAGACTTGTCGAAATTTTTCAGCTCGTAAAAGATTGTGGAAAGATTAAGCATAGCGGCTTCGGAATCGCGATTATATTTCAAAGCCTCTTCATAATATTCAATAGCTTTTTCTTTATCGTTTAAGGCATCATAGCAATTGCCGCAAGAAATGGCATATTTTTCCGACTTGCGATCACCCTGCAATAAGAGCAAATAAATTTCAAGGGCTTTAGCGTATTCTTTTGCCCCAAACAAAACCGAAGCTTGTTGCTCTAAATTTTCCATTTTCCCTCAAAAACTAAACTTCCCAATATACTAACATATAAATATTAAAAATAAAAGTAAAAAAATATTAAAAAAAGTGTTGACGGATAAAAATAAATATAGTAATAACGTAGGCAATAACGATGGGGTTGTGGCGGAACTGGTAGACGCGCCAGACTCAAAATCTGGTTCCCTCGGGAGTGAGAGTTCGATTCTCTCCGGCCCTACCATTGAAGATTTGTATGTTAAGACGTCCTTTACGGACGTTTTTT
>CADBPX010000047.1 GCA_902796625.1 uncultured Pseudomonadota bacterium | reverse complement strand
ATGGGCATAGCGGCAGAAAGACCTTTATATGTCTTAGCCATCAACAAGGATACCAATGAAGTAATTGTCGGTTTTGAAGAGGAATGCGAACGTTCCGGACTGATGGCAACTGATTTAAATTGGTCTGCAATCCCAAATATAACTTCTCCACTGGAATGTGAGGCTAAAATCAGATCTTCACAGCAACCGGTTGCTGTTCAGGTCACACCGCTTGGCAACGATAAAATCAAAGTTCACTTCTATGCCAAGCAAAAAGCCATAGCACCTGGGCAGTCCGTAGTTTTGTACCAAGGCGATACATTACTCGGCGGAGGAATTATTCAATCATCCATCTAAATGCATCTATTTTCCTATTGAATTTCCCTGCTCTTTAATGCTTTTCTCTATTAATACCGTTTTCTTTTCCCCATTCTTCTGCGGCTGCGGATTCTGCGGTTGCGGCTGATTTTGTTGCGGAGCATATTTATTAGCATCGGCATAATACATTTGACCGAACGGATTAGGGAATTTCACCTCGGCAACGCCTTTAGCTTTCAACTCATCATTAATGCCTTCACATTGATTCTTAGCGGTTGTCAATATATCGTTAAGAATTATTTTCGGGCTACGACGCGGCATCGGTTCATTTTCCAAATCATGCTTAATTCTGACCTCGGCCTCTTGGCGAGCTTTCTCCATTAAAATGTTATACAAAGACCCTAACTGTTCGTCAGTCATTTGTTGCACCGGCATTGTTAATCCCGAAGATTGGGCAAGTCTAAGCTCGTCTGATGTCAATATACGGCTTCCGATAATATTATCCGCGTGAAGATTCTCGTCATATATATCGAATAATCTTCTCATAGCCGTATATGTAGCAATTTTAGTGACGGCTCCGACTTGACGATCATCATTTCCGGCCGCGATATTATCTCGCATCATCCGTTTTAATTTATCTCCGAGACCATTTGTAAATCCTCGATAGTAATACGAATTTACCAAGCCTTGGGCATAAAATTTATCAGAGTCATCAATATGGCTTCCTTTAGCTTCTTTAGCCGCAAAGTTTTTCAACATTTGCATACCTAAGTGATATTTAAATACAGCGGCACGCTCGGCGCTAAGCTTTTCTTCGGCGGCTTTAACCATTCCGGTAGCTTTAGAAGCATCAATAGCCATTCCTATTGGTACAATGCCATTTTCAGCCAGAGCTTTACGCCAAGCACCTTTTTCGGCATCTTTCACCCCATTCGGAAATTCAAGATGCGTAAATCCCAGACCTTTTAAATTACCGGCTATACCATTGATAATTGCTTCATCTAACTTTTTATTATCCGGTGTCTGCCAATAAAATCCAATACGGCCGTCATTCATTTTCTTAATAAACACCTTAGCCGAATACTTCAGATTTCCTTTATCGTCATAATGTTTATCTTTATCGGTATCACCGGCATCGAATAATGTAAACACATAAGTACTCTTATTCAAAAGACCTTTAGACTGTTTCCAGTAAGAAAAGTCCTTCTTTTTAGCCAATCCTTCTTGAATAAACTTTTCTATTTCTTTAACTGCTTTATCCAAAGAAACTGCTTGAACTTTCGGTGAGTTGCTTGCAACTGCAGCCTGATTTGTGCTGGCAGCTCTTTGAGCTGAGTTTTGCGTGCCATCGTGAGCAGATACGGCGTTTACCTCGTTGCCGATCACTTGCGGCTCACGGTCATTTGCGACTGATTGTATAGCCTCTGTTTTTGGCGCTACACCGACGGCGCCGTACTGAGGCAGAGGATCCAGCGATATATCAGCCAAATTGCTTTCAATTCCGGAATTTTCGCTGATTTCTTTTTGCAGTTTACGCTTTTCAACTTCTCTTCCCACTTTTTCATTTGACTGAGCCTGCCTGATTTCGGCAATTATATCATTGCGGACTTCACCATAAGCCTCATAAAACTGTTGTTGTAATTCTCTTTGCTGCGAATTTAAATGTTTTTCTTTGCCTTCATATAGTGCATCTTTTTCGGCCTCATACGGAATTTCAAAATCCATCGGCTCAATACCGTGTTCCTGTAAATAATCCATAATTTTACGGATTTTTTTCTTATTTTCAGCAACTGCTTCACTATTTTCCCAGTCCATATCCGATAAAGCATCTTGGTCAAAAATAATCTGCGCCTTAACACGGTTTTCGGTAATATCGCTCGGTGCCAACGAGAAAAAGAACTCTGGAGCATCATCAATTTGTATTTTCAGCGCCAGTTGTTGCAACGCTCCGTCAGCGCTCATCAGATTGTGCTGATTATTACTCATAATTCCTCCGGTCGGCTGGACCAGGGATATTTCCTCAAAATCAATTTTAACACCTTCTCCGAAAGTATCGTTATCATGTTTTACTTTATAAAGATAGGCAAAGGTTTCGCCATACTTTTTCAGTAAATCATATTCTTTTTCCAGAGGTTGATATTTGCTGCGTCTACGTTCTTCGCGCTGGTTATGGATAGCATCTATTTCCTTCATCTGAGAGAGATATTCTTCTTTTTCGTTTTCATCAGTTGCTGATGTCATATATTCAGCCCACTTAGCTTTCAGCTCCAACCAACGCAGATGTGCTTCATTTGCTTTTTGCCTGTACAAGCTTTCAGCGCTATCATACTTATCTCTGAGAGCGGCAAAATCCTCGTCCTCAGGCAATGATGAAATTCGACTATTTTCAAGTAAAACAAGCTGCATATTACTTCTCCCATTCTGTAAACTATGCCGTTAATTTAGCACATTTTTTTTCAACAATCAACAACTTTTGACAAAAAAATTATTTTTTTTGCAAAAAGAGAATCTTGGCTATCCCATATATTCGTGTATCAATAAATTCAAATCCGTCAATTAGATCAAAAACCTCATTTTTATTTACTTCAACTATACATATTCCGTTATTTTTCAACCAGTTTTTCGTTATTATTTCCGACAAGACTTTTTGTGATAAACCTTGTGCATATGGAGCATCCATAAAAATTATATCAAAATTTCGGTTTAATCGCGGCAAATTCAAAGCATTTGCCTTAATTATCGCAAACTTATCACGTTCTTTATCAAACATTTTAGCATTACGTTCTACGGTTTCGGTATTTTGATCGACAAACGTTACATGTTGCATTCCGCGAGAAATAGCTTCAAATCCGAACGCTCCAGTACCGGCAAAAATATCCGCCAATACCATATTCTCGTAATTTCCGCCCAAATGAGAATACAAAATATTAAAAATTGCCTCGCGAGCTCGTTCCGATGTTGGCCGTACTGCCGTATTTTGCGGTGAAAACAACTTTTTTCCGCGATATTTTCCCCCGACAATTCTCATAAATTTATCAAACTCCCAAGTTGTTCACTTAAAACCTTTTGCGGCACTTCTTTAACCTCTCCTTTAGGTAAATTTCCCAGCTGAAACGGGCCGTATGAGATGCGGATTAATCTTGCAACTTCAAGATTAATTGATTTCATTAATTTTCTGATTTCTCTGTTTTTTCCCTCGCTCAATGTTACCAATAACCACGAATTACTCCCTTTTGTGCTTTCAACCTCAATCTGCACCGGACCATATTGCACTCCATCTATGGTAACACCTTTGGTCAGCTCGGCAATTTTTTGCGGCAAAACAAAACCATGTACCCGAACCTTATAACGTCTTTTCCACGCATTTTGCGGCAATTCCAAAGCTCGTGATAACTCTCCGCTGTTAGTTAACAGCAATAATCCTTCGGAATTTAAGTCCAACCTGCCGACACTGATTACTCGCGGCATACTCTTTGGTAAATGAGCAAACACCGTTTCGCGATTATGCGTATCTTTATGGGTTGTTATAAGTCCGGCCGGTTTGTGGTACAACCACAAACGTGTCTTTTCGGGGCCGGAAATCTTTTCACCATCAAGCAAAATTATTTCACTGCCTTCAACATTAAATGCCGGAGTATTTATTACATTTCCATTTACAGTTATTCTTCCTTGTTTAATAATTTGCTCGGCATCACGGCGCGAGCAGACCCCACTCCGGGCAATAAATTTTGCCAATCTTTCAGTCATTTTTTTTCTTTCCTTTTTTTCTCTTTTAATTATAATAACGATGAAATATGAATAAAAGGTGAATTAATGACAACCGAAGAATATATGCAAATTGCCTATAATCTTGCACAAAAAGCCGCCGATGAAGATGAAATTCCGGTCGGGGCGATAATTGTTAATCCCGAAACCGGAGAAATTATTGCTCAAGCCTACAATCAAAGTGCCCATCACGGTGATGCAACTTCCCATGCCGAAATATTAGTTATTCAACGTGCCTGTGAAAAACTTAAAACCACTCGCTTGTGGAACTGCGACATGTATGTAACATTAGAGCCTTGCACCATGTGCGCTGCCGCTATTTCATTTGCCCGCATAAAAAATTTATATTTTGGTGCTTCAGATCCTAAAGGCGGCGCGGTAGTCAGTGGTGTTCGCTTTTTTGATTCTTCGACTTGTCACCATCGCCCGCTCTACCATAGCGGTATCCTCGCTGATAAATGCTCTCAGATTCTAAAAGATTTTTTTCAAAACAAAAGATAAAACATAATTTTTAATAATAAAAAGATTATAAGAATTTTATTATTTTATATTCATAACTAATTGGAAAATATAGTATTTATACAAAATGTTTCACGTGAAACATCTTATTTTTAGTGTAAATCAACGGTAAAATCGGCATCTGTTGTTGCCGTAATATCTGTAAGCGAGGAATACGGGCTGATTTCTCGAAGAACTAACCTATTATCAGCAACTTCAAATACACCTTTTTCGGTGATCACCATATTAACTTTATGTGCCACGGTTAACGGCAACGTACATCTTTTGACAATCTTTGCTTTGCCTTTAGCTGTATGTTCCATAGCAATAATTAGTCTTTGTGTGCCTACTACCAAATCCATCGCTCCGCCCATCCCCGGAGTAAACTTTCCCGGAATGCACCAGTTTGCTAAATTTCCTTCCTGATCTACCTGCAAGGCACCAAGTACCGTTATATTGATATGTCCGCCACGAATCATGGCAAAAGACATAAAACTATCCATAAAACAACCACCGGGATTAACCGTGACTCCTGCACCTCCGGCATTTATTATATGCTTATCGGCAGTTGCCGCAGTTTGATAGTCACCTACTCCCAGAATGCCATTTTCCGATTGAATATTAATCTTAATATCCTTCGGCACATAGCGCACCGCCTTGGTCGGTAAACCGATACCCAAAGTAACTACATCATTATTCCGAAATTCCCGCGCCACGCGACGAGCAATAATTTCTTGTGTCTGCTCCTTACTTAACTCCATGAGAACCTCGTACAATCATGTAATCAACAAAAATCCCCGGAACCACAATATGGTTAGGATCTAGCGGCTCTTCGCAAAATTTTTCAACTTCAACAATGGTAATATCGGCAGCCAACGGCATAATTGCGTTAAAATTGCGGGTTGATCCGTAAAAAGCCAAATTACCATATCTATCAGCATATGTTGCGTAAACTAAAGCTATGTCGGCTTTGAGAGGCTTTTCCAACAGATAATCTTTGCCGTCAACCTGAATAATTTGCTTGCCTTGTGCAACATCGGTGTTTAACCCAACCGGAGTTAAAACTCCTCCCAATCCGGAACCGCCGGCCCTAACCCGCTCAGCTAATGTCCCCTGCGGCACCAGCTCGACTTCCAGACAGCCCATATTCATTTGCTCAACCGTAGCCGGATTGGTTCCGATATGTGAGACAATAGCCTTTTTAATCTTGTGTGCAACCACTAATTTACCGCGATCGCTCTCCGGTATAGAAGTATCGTTGGCTATCAGCTCAAAATTATTTTTATCCGTTTGCAAAAGTTCATCAATCACCAATGTCGGAGATCCGCAAGTCAAAAAACCGCCAATCATAACTTTTTGGCCGGATTTAAACATACCTACTGCTTGTTTTACAGATATTATTTCAACCATATTATTTTCCTATTGCCTAAGACTTTAACGAAAAAAACACAAAAGTCAAGCATTCGCGAAATTTATACTTCTAAACGCAAAAACCGGCATATCTTATGCCGGTCAAATTTTGTTATGTTCTATATTCTACAAATCGGAAAGTTCCGCTCGCAATGATTTCAACAAGCCGATTGCCTCGGAAATACTCTTAACAGCATCCGTAGACATACCGCTTCTGACATCGTGCGGAAGATTTTCTACCTCAGATATTACCGGAGATTCTTCAAAAAAATCCTTCTGAATTTCATCTTCATCTAACAGATTTTTGAGGCCTTTTTCCTTTATCAGATGCTGAGCTCCTTCAATAGTATAGCGATTACGATAGAGTAACTTTTTAATCAGTTTAAGCACCTCAACATCATCCGGACGATAATAGCGTCTTCCTCCGGTGGCTTTCATCGGACGAATCTGGTTAAACTTGGTTTCCCAAAAGCGCAAAACATGCGTAGCAACCCCAAGCTCATCAGCAACTTCGGCAATTGTCTTAAACGCAGATTTCGACTTATTAATAACCATTATGCTCCATTATCTCAGATTCGGCAAAGAAGGATTGATTGCTCTTTTCAGCACCTGCGACGGCTTAAAGGAGACAACCGTACGCGGAGAGATTTCTGCTTCAATACCCGTTTTAGGATTACGGCCGACACGTGCATTTTTCTTATGCAGTAAGAATGAACCGAAAGATGATATCTTTACATCATTGCCCTTCACCAATTCAGCACGGATTTCTTCAATAACTAAATCCAAAATCTCACCAGAATCTTTACGTGACAATCCAACCTGTTCATAAATTGCTTCTGTAATGCTAATACGAGTTATTGTTTTCATTTCTTCCTTCCTGTTAAATTAATTTATTGTCTCAACATAATACGTATCTTCCGAAAACAAAACTGCTTTCGTAAAAAAATTCACAACTTTTATTGATTATTTTAAGATATAATTACGTAAATATCTGGCGGTCTTGCCAATACGCGATAAAATTTCGTAACTTATGGTTCCGGCATCACGCGCCATATCATCAAGAGTATATTCATCGCACAGCAAATAGCCGTAATCACCGGTTTTAATACCAGATATATCGGTAACATCACATATTATATTATCCATTGATACACGACCGATAATACGCGCCTCTTGAATTTTGTCTTTTTTCTTAAAAATAATATTGCCGACATTTGATAAGGAAACCGGCAAGCCATCACCGTAACCGATGGAAAGAATCGCCAACTTGCGGTCCGTAGCGGCACGATAGGTCGCCGAATATCCGACAAAATCTCCTTTGGCCAAGTCGGCTATCTGCAATACCGGAGCTTTAACCGATATAACGCTTTCCATTTGATTACGCCGATAAGGAGCCGTATTAATGCCATACATAGCCGCCCCCAACCGAACCATGTTAAAATGATAGTCCGCATCTAAAAAAGCCCCGTCAGATGCTGATAAAGAGGCGGGAACTCCAGGAAAATATTCCTGACGAATCTTATTAAAGTTATCTAACTGATGCTGATTCATAAAGTGATCTTTTTCATCAGCACAGGCTAAATGGCTCATTACCATGGAAAATAGCCGTAAATCACTTTTATTCAGTTTCTGCAGTTCCGAAATCCGAAATCCCAATCGATTCAATCCGGTATCTACCTGAATAACCGGCTTCACCCCTTCTATTTGATTTTTCTTCCAAAAAGCCAACATCTCCGGAGAACTCAGCACCGGGATAAACTTATATTTTTGGAATAAACTTAAACTGTCTTCACCAATTCCCTGAAGGACAAAAATTTGTGCACCGGGAACAAATTCAACGATTTTTTCGGCTTCGGAGGCATGGGCTACCCAAAAATTATGGCAACCGGCTCCTTCATACAAAGCTTTAGCCACAATAGATGCATTCAAACTGTATGCATCATCTTTAACCACAGCAGACGGAGTTGCCGGACGTACAATATCGCTCAGCAATTTATAGTTATTAATTATGCGATTAAGATTGATTTCTAAAACAGGTTGTGTCATTATCTTGGCTGAATTTCTTGTAAAAATACCCATAGCAATATACCTCCGAACAAAGGATCTTTTCAATGTATTATATAGACACACACATTCATTTACAAGATTATAATCATAAAGATGTTAACAATGTGGTAACAAAAGCACAAAAAAATAATGTTATGCTTTTTATAAACCCATCGTCTCATCCTGATGATTGGCCGCGAGTATCTGCTATATCCGCGCAATTTACGCGGGTTATTTCGGCTTATGGAATACACCCGTGGTATATAGATAATATTGCTGTGGATTGGGAAATAAAATTAGCAGAACAGCTTGCAAAAAATCCTCATGCCTGGGTGGGTGAATGTGGAATTGATACAATAAAACAAAGCAATAACGAAGCACAATGTGCCGTTTTTACTAAACATATAGATATAGCTAAGGCCTATCATCGCCCTTTAATTATTCACTCGGTTAAGGCCAATCAGTATTTGAGCTCGTTTTTTTCTCAGTTGCCGCAACAAACAATTTTTCATTCTTTTACCGGCTCGCTTGAATGGGGGAAAGAAATACAAAAACATGGATTTTATCTGGGACTTAATTTTTCCATTATGCGAAAAAATCAAGCCGAAAATATCATTAAAAACATTGATTTAAATAGAGTTTTACTGGAAACCGACGGACCTTATCAGCCGTTAAACAAAGGCGATATTTCACTACCGGAAAATTTGCCGCAGTTGGCACAATTTATTGCCGATATTCGTCAAATCAGCCTTGCCGAGATGCAGGATATTTTATATCAAAACTGGCTTAATTTTACAGGAGAACGTTAATGATTAATTCACCTAAAGCCTTACGCCTTCATATTGCCCTGTTAGGCAGGGTTAATGCCGGAAAATCAAGCTTTTTGAATTTAGTTACCGATCAGCAAACTTCAATTACATCAGCAATTGCCGGAACTACTACCGATGTGGTTGAAAAAGCACAAGAACTTCCCCCTATCGGACCGGTACTTTGGCTGGACACTGCCGGTTTTGGCGACTCCACGGAACTGTCAGCACAAAGAATGAAAAAAACCCTAAAAGTTCTGGAACGAGCCGATATTGTTTTATTGGTTTGCGAAGGCGATAAAATCGGCAACATCGAAAAGCAAATTATTGATTTATCTAAGCAAAAAGATATTCCATTGTTAAAGATTTATAACAAATCTGATTGTTATGAAATTGCCTCTGATGATGGTATAAAAGTTAATTCACTAAATAAACATTCAAAAGATAATGTGTTGAATTTATTAAAAAATAAAATTTTAGATATTTGTCCGAAAGATTTTATTGAGCATCAAACAATGCTTTGTGATTTGCTGGCGCCGCAAAGTACCGTGATTATGATTGTGCCGCTTGATTACGAAGCCCCGAAAGGCCGATTGATTTTACCGCAAGTCCAAGCTATTCGCGAGTGTCTTGATTATGGTCACAATATTATGGTAGTCAAAGAGGATAACTACTTAAATGCTTTATCTAATTTAAAAACACCACCGGCGTTGGTTATTTGCGACTCGCAGGTTGTCGATATTATGGTTAAACAAACCCCGCCCGATATCCCCTGCACCACTTTTTCCATTTTAATGGCGCGACTGAAAGGTGATCTGGCAACATTTGTCCGCGGAGCACAAAAAATTTCCAACCTGCAAGAAAACGACCGCATCCTTATTGCCGAATCCTGCACCCATCATGCTGTTGCTGATGACATCGGTCGCGTTAAAATTCCTTTCTTATTACGACAAAAAACCGGAAAAAATTTGCGAATCGACTTTGTCAGCGGCTGTGATTTTCCCGACAACCTTGGGGAATACCAATTAGTGATACAATGCGGCGGGTGCACTTTTAATCGCCGCGCCATACTGTCACGCATTAATCAATGTTTGGAAGCCGGAACCGATATTACTAATTACGGCGTTTGCATATCGGAATTAAAAGGCGTGCTTTCACGCGTTCTGGAACCGTTTAAAAAAACGGAATCATTATAATCACCCTAAAAAACAAGCATTCAATATAATGTAAGTTCACCGGCGAGTTCGCCGGTGTTATGAATAAAGGAGGCATGACATCCTCATTTATAAAATTGTGTATCATTTAGTATATTTTAACGCATGAGAGGTAAAATATACTCAGAGGTACAAATATGAAAAAGCTGTTTTTGATTTTAGGAATATCTTTAATATTTGGCACAAATACTTGGGCTGACGTATGTTACGATATTGACTTGCAAACCGCACGGAAGGCCGTTACTATTATCAAATCACAAAAAGAAATATACGAATACTGCTCAATATGTGACGAAGCAGAACCAAAAACATTGAAAGTTGGCGATGTAAAAGAAAGTAATCCGGTATATGTCAATGGTATTGCTTTAGATTTAGCGCACACATATTATAAACAAAAAGATAAATTCGTAAACCTCGGTGTGGCAGCCGGTTGCATCAAGGACGGAGATTATAATATTGCAGCAGAAATAGAAAGTTTTGATGACTATATAAGAGAGAAAAATAAAATTAAATATTTAAAACAAAAATTTACTGAATGTTCTACAACATTTGAAACTGAAGAAAAAAAATGCCCTGAAACATGGAGCATGAAATGCCACAATTACCTTATACAAGCTCATAAAAATGTTCAATTATGCTACAAAAAAATAGCCATAGATTTATTTTATAGTTACTATAATCTCCCAAAATCTGATGCTGAAAAAAGAATTGATACGTTCCAAAAATTCATATATAAGCAGTATTCTTTCATTTATAATGAAAGCAGTTATTGTAAAAAAAATAATTGTGGCGTTTCGGTATATTTATACAACGAATACGCCACAACGCAGGAATTATATAATTATATAGCTAAAATGATTGCCCTGATAACTAATCAGTAATTATTTACTCTGTTCGTCCAACCGTTCAGAAATTCTCTTTGCGTTGGATCTGTTGCAACAATATTTTGATTCCTTTGATGAACCTGTTGAATAAAGTTTCTTCTTACATTTTCGTTGGCATTAGATATTGCATTTAATGTATCATTTCCAATTACCCCATCGGCACGAATACCTAATGCTCTTTGCAGATGTCGAATAGCCGTCGGTTGCCCTTGAAAAACACCATTATCAAAGACTATATCAGCATATTCATCTGGAAGCTGGTTTATACGCGGAGATAGCCAATAATCCCTATACAATATGGCATTTGCCCGTTCTCTTGTTAAATTCTAAATATCCTCATTAGGATACCACCGAGAACTAATACCATATTTTGTTTCCCCGCCCCTATCGTTTTGATTGTTACCATAACCACCCTCATTTCCTTGTGTTCTATTCCTCATTATTTGTTGAAATCTTTGATCATCAAGCATTTGTTCAATAAATTCGTGAGAAAAATCATCATCATATAAAGAATAATTTACTGATGGTACTGTATTTGCATCAGTTGCCACATTCGATGGTGTCATCTGGGCATATTGGCTTCCATGTACACTTAAAGTATCCGGTTGCAAAAACAATTCTTTTCCGGAATAATTTGTATTATTGATCATACGTTAAATTAGCCCCGTTGAATAATTATTAATCTTGTTCTGTCTTAAAAAGTCCGACATATACCGTTCATAATCTTCTTCGGTTGCATATTTTGCTTTTCCTAATATTTTTCCAATTGATTTACTCATTTTATTACCTTTCAAATTATAATTAAAACCAACATTAAATAATATATTTCTTACTTCGTGTTAGTATAAAATCAAATTGCATGAAGACTGAGTTCTACCACAATTTAACCTAAAATATACTATTTAGTGATATATCCAGTAACACATCTTGGATTTAAAGTCAAATAAAAAATAAGAAAAATATAAAATAATTTTATATGAAAAATATTATTTATCAGCTAAAGTTAAGAAGGAGTGATATCATCCTTTATAAAATTGCCTATATTCATTGGCATATATAAGGTCATTATTATCCCATAGTTTTAGAGATAATCCGTGGAATAAGACAAAAATCACTTGTAACTGTATAACAAAAGCCCACCATCCAACCTCTTTTTTACTATCAAGTTAATTGCCGGTATTACGTTCGGACCATAAAAAAAACAACCCGTCACGTATGCAACGGGCTGTCTTTTTTTATAAGGAAAATTACTTAACTTCCTCGAAATCAGCATCAACAACGTTATCGTCTTTCGGCGCTTCGGAAGCAGAAGCGTTTTCAGCTCCCTGCTGAGCTCCGGCTCCACCTTGTGCCTGTTGTGCTTTATACATTGCTTCACCTAACTTCATCGAAGCCTGCATCAATGCATCGGTCTTAGCCTTAATATCTTCCAGATTTTCTTTCTCTAAGCTGGCCTTAACTGCTTCCACTGCCGCCGTTATGCTGCTCTTTTCTCCGTCAGATACCTTATCACCGAATTCTTTAAGGTTCTTCTCAACTTCGTGAACTAAACCTTCAGCACGGTTTTTCGCTTCAACCAATTCTTTTTTCTGCTTATCGGCTTCTGCATTAGCCTCAGCATCTTTTACCATTTTATTGATTTCTTCATCACTTAAACCACCGGAAGCTTGAATACGGATAGCCTGTTCCTTGTTGGTAGCTTTATCTTTGGCCGAAACGTTAACAATACCATTGGCATCAATATCAAACGTTACCTCAATTTGCGGCATACCACGCGGTGCCGGCGGAATACCAACCAAATCAAATTGACCTAACAGTTTGTTATGTGCCGCAATTTCACGTTCACCTTGGAACACGCGAATGGTAACGGCAGTCTGACCATCTTCAGCAGTTGAAAATACTTGTGACTTGCGGGTCGGAATGGTTGTATTACGATCAATCAAACGCGTAAACACTCCGCCCAAGGTTTCAATACCTAAAGACAATGGGGTAACATCAAGTAACAATACATCTTTCACATCACCCATTAAAACGCCGCCTTGAATGGCCGCACCAACGGCAACCACTTCATCCGGATTAACACCTTTATGCGGTTCTTTACCAAAGATTTCTTTGACTTTTTCTTGAACCTTTGGCATACGTGTCATACCACCAACCAAAATAACTTCGCTAATATCGCTAGCCTTTAATCCGGCATCGGCCAAAGCTTTTTGGCATGGACCGGCGGTCTTTTCAATTAAATCTTCAACCAAAGATTCCAACTTAGCGCGGGTTAATTTGATATTTAAGTGTTTTGCACCACTGCTATCGGCTGTAATAAACGGCAAGTTGATTTCGGTTTGTGTCGTTGATGATAACTCGATCTTTGCTTTTTCTGCGGCTTCTTTTAAGCGTTGCAAAGCCAAACGATCGGAACGTAAATCAATTCCTTGCTCCTTCTTGAATTCATCAGCCAAATAGTTAACAATGCGTTGGTCGAAATCTTCACCGCCTAAGAATGTATCACCGTTGGTAGCTTTAACTTCAAATACGCCATCACCGATTTCCAAAATAGAAACATCAAACGTACCACCACCTAAGTCATAAACAACTATGGTTCCAGATGTTTTTTTATCCATACCATAAGCTAGAGCTGCAGCAGTCGGCTCATTGATAATACGCAATACTTCCAAACCGGCAATTTTTCCGGCATCTTTAGTAGCCTGACGCTGTGAATCATTAAAGTAGGCCGGTACGGTAATCACAGCTTTTTCAACTTTTTCACCCAAATAGCTTTCGGCATATTCTTTAATTTTTTGCAAAACAATGGCGGAAATTTGTGAAGGTGCATATTTTTGCCCTTTAGCTTCAACCCAAGCATCGCCATTATCACCGGAAACAATTTTGAATGGTGAATGTTCCTTAAATTTAGCGACCTCAGCCGAATCATAACGCCGTCCGATTAATCTTTTAATCGCAAACAATGTATTTTCCGGATTGGTGACAGCTTGTCTTTTTGCCGGATAACCAACTAAACGCTCCGCGTCGGTGAATGCAACCATCGAAGGGGTTGTTCTGGCTCCTTCCGAATTTTCCAATACTTTGGCATCTTTACCTTCCATAACGGCAAAACAAGAGTTTGTCGTTCCCAAGTCAATGCCTATAACTTTATTACTCATTTAAAAATCCTCCTATTAACATTTCTAAAAGTGTATATAGGAAGATTTTTTTTCTGATGCAAGATGCCAACATATTTTTTTTAAATATTTTACAAAAAAAAGGACACATATTAACTATGTATCCTTTATTACAGCAACTTTATAATCCGTATCAACGAAAGCCAAACCTGATTTTTTTATTTCCGCCATCACAGTTATTTACTGCCGATGTAAGGGTATATTGCACCGGAGATTTACCATCACCAATAACACGACCGACAAAACCGTTGCTCCCAGCACCACCTAAATTAATTGTCGCTAATTGAATGCATGCTTCTTCATTTAAATTTTCCAAAGTAACAACATATAATGCCGGAGCAAGATCACCATTTTCATTGTCTTCGCCTAAATATTCTACAGTATATACAACATCGTCGCGATTGGAAAATTTTCCGTCATCATAGGTTAACCCTTCGGGAAAAATTCCTTCCTCATTGATTTTAGAAGTAATATCTCCCTTACAATCTTCATCACAATCACGTGCATAATAGCGCACCTTTTGTGCCAATGAAGTTAATTGATCAATGGTCAAAGTAATACTGCGACTGGTCTGTGCTTTATTAATCAAACCGTATCCGCCAACAGTAAGAACACCGATAATGGCTAAAACACCAAGCATTTCAATCATCGATCGGCCGTTTTGCATATTTTTTTTCATATTTTTCTCCTTATTATTCTTCCTCATTATCAAAGCAACCGAGATAATATAGTTCTACTTGGTTACCGGAATCTTTACATACTTTTAAACTGCTGCTAATATTTTTTTTCGATAAATCATTACCATTCACCTTGATTGTCTGCAATTTCGAGTTTTCGTTATTTCCCCAAAAAGTAGCCACCATCTTTAAGCAACCGTTTTCAGGAATGTTCGAAGCCTTAATGATTAACAAACCATAGTCATCAGATCCTTTTTCATAATCTAATTCAAAAACAGAATCGGCAGCGCCGCTTAATTGTTTTTTTGAACTATTATAAGTTAATCCGGCGGGAATTGCCTGAGAAGTATATAGATAAGCAGCATCATTACGATATTCTGATTCGTATTCGCAAACAATTTTACGTGCCTGATTTATCAGCGACATTGTCTGCCCAATCAACTGTCCTTCCTGATGTTGCTCCATGGCCTTGCTTATCATTTCATATCCGCCGACTGACAAAACTCCAACGATTGCCAACACACCGAGCATTTCAACCATTGAGCGACCACTTGTATTTATTTTTTGCATCAATATTTTCTCCTTCATAATATCTATATAATAATGCAAAACAAATTATACGCAAGAAAAAATCCCCCGAGCGGGGGATTTTTTTGTTTTTTTATTTGCGTTCTTTCGGTTCCATAACCTCCGGAGCTTCCTGAACAACTTTAATTTGTTCGGTCACCGGCATATAAACCGTCTGTTGCCATGGGCTTTCTTCAACATATTCATGGCCGCAGATGCAGATACCCAAACTGCGTAAAGCTGTTTCAGTCGGAATATATGCATCCAAGCCATCTTTTGTTTTCACGCCCGAATGAGCCATACCGCTGACGGTACAATCCTGATAGAAAAGAGCACCGCCGACCGTTACATTTTGAATAAATGTGTTCGCGAGTATTTCGGCGCCTTTTTCTTCCGTATAGCGGAAGCCCTCAATTCTGGCACTGTTTTCCAGATAGTTCTCACCTTTTGTAAAGTCCGGAACATCCATCAAACCTAATGTTAAATAACCATTGCGGCCGACTTCCGGCAAAGCCAGATTCAAGGCCAGCGGCGTATATTCAACACTTTGATCCAACATCATCAATGCCGTATTTTTGCTCGGATTAATGCGAACGGCATGTGCGCTCAAATTGTCGTTACGGATCGTTTTAATTTTATACGTGTTGTTTTGACGATCAACCAAATCACCTGATGTCAGAACAAAGCGATCAGAAATAAGCAATCCGGCACCTTTACGACCATTCGGACTTTCAATCTGAACAACCGAAGAACGCATACGATATACTGTTTCCGGTGTCAAAGCCTGACAAGGATCTGTGGTCACAATGCACAACCCGTCCAAAGCTTTCACATCACCGGTATCAATCCACGTATCATCAACAACATGACAGTTTCCGTCTTCACGAAGCTGACCATTGGCATCAATACATGCTTCCACAACAGCTTGCGGTTCGACAACCGGAGCCATTTCGCACGGCATCGCACAACCGCAATTCATCGGCTGACATTGAGAAATATCAACGCCAGGACGGCTGACTTCGCAGCTCTTAACGCAATCATATTCTTTTCTGT
>CADBPX010000046.1 GCA_902796625.1 uncultured Pseudomonadota bacterium | reverse complement strand
TTACCGGAAATGAATAATTTTGATGAAATTCATATTTGCGGTTTTGACACCGATGCCTGTGTTTATAAAACCGCAATGGATTTGATAGAAATAGGTGTGCGTCCAGTCGTTTTGAAAGACTATTGCTACAGTGCAAACGAAGAACTGCATAAGATTGGTATCAAACTTTTGGAACGCAATATAGGGAAACATAATATAATTTAGATTATTTTAATTCAAATTATATCAAACCAGTACAACCTTCAAAATGTTAAACAATCCTCTCAATCTGCACAAAGTTTAACATTTTTTATTTGTTTTGCTTTTTAAGAGTATCGCATTTCTGCGGTTAATATTTAAAAGATAAAAAAGTATTGATTGCCTGATATAAGTTAGTTTGATTTTCGCTATTCTCAAAATTATGTCCGGCTGATTTGATGATTGATACATGACTATTTGTGAAAGATTTAGATAGTTTTTTGATGCTATCAGGATTGATTACAATATCATTTTCAGCTGCAATCAATAAGGTTTTAGCATTAATTTGTTTTGCTAAAGAATAGGCATTATAATGCGTGCAACCGGTTACGACAGAAAATGGGATAACAGCTGTTTTATGGTTTTGCTCATCAGTATATTTGTATGTCCCATTATGCTTCCAAAAGCGACAGAATTCTGACATATTTTCCATGCATGATTTTTCCCATGATTTACCGCTGATAACCGGTGTTATTGGTATTAAGATATTAACTTGGCTAGAGTATTTCGCTCCAAATTCAATAATCGAAGCTCCGCCGAGGGAGTGGCCGACCAATGCAAACGGTTCACTGTAGAAAGGTTGATTTTTAGCCCAATCGGCAACAGTTTCCAAATCTTCAAGAAATGTTTTCAATTGCACTTTTTCAACATCATTATTGCCTTTACCAAGCGAATACCGGGAATCAAAAGTAATAACAACATAATGATTATTCAAAAAGGCTTGTTTAGCCTCTTGCACCGCCACATGGTTCATATGTGATGCCAGTCCGTGCTGTATAATAGCCAGTTTGTGATATGGAGCGTTGTTTAAACCATCAACTTTAATGAAAATATTTTCACTTTGCTTATTTTGTATCCAAATCTCTTTAGTAGGCACAATATTAGTACAAGCAAATATAAAAAGTATAAAAACGGTTATATAAATATTTTTCATTTGTATTTCCTTTTTTATGGCAAAGTCTTAGGTTTTACCTCTGTCAGAATAGTTTGAGAACCTGGCGAGTACAATCGCATACGATGACTATTTAAAGTGTACTGATTATAGGCGTAAAATCAAGTTAATTTCAGCAATAATCAACTTTTTTACTATGTAAGGCTATTTACTATTATAAAGCTGTAAAATCAGGCAGAGCAGGGAATGAGCTTGCGATATGTTAAATTGTATATACAACTCATAAATTTTCTAGATGATCTTTAATGGTTATTAACAATCTGGTTTAAGAAATAGGCGGATAACACAACAGTTTGTTTGCTTTTTGCGATTTAATTGATTAAACTGAAGCATATTTAGTTGTTACAAATGGGGAAACATAATGCCAATTGCTAACTATATCAGCGAAATAAACAAACGTTTCAAAACCGGAATCTCGCGGGAACATTCATATCGCGGAGATTTACAAACTTTGATAGAAAGTCTCGTAACAGGCATTATCGCTACCAATGAGCCTGCTCGTATAAATTGTGGGGCTCCGGATTATGTTATAACCAAAAACAACATTCCTCTGGGATATATTGAAGCTAAAGACCTTGATGATGATTTGGATAGTAAAAATCACAAAGAGCAATTTGATCGTTATCGTAACAGTTTAAGCAACCTTATTATTACTAACTATCTTGAATTTCGTTTTTATCGGGATGGAGAAAAAGTTACAACGGTTCGTATCGGACATATAGAAAACGGCAAAGTTGTCGCAAATACCGAGAATTTTCAAACCTTTAATGACTTAATCGTGAATTTTTGCGCTTACAGAGGGCAAACCATACATTCGGCCTCAAAACTCGCTAAAATGATGGCCGGAAAAGCCAGACTATTGGCTGATGTTATAAAAAATGCCTTAAATAGCGATGACACTAGCTATGATAACCGAACCCTTCAAGACCAAATGACTGCATTTCAAAAGATATTGATTAGTGATATATCTAAAGAAGAATTTGCCGATGTTTATGCCCAAACTATTGCTTATGGTAT
>CADBPX010000045.1 GCA_902796625.1 uncultured Pseudomonadota bacterium | reverse complement strand
CTTGTCAACATGTGTATTATTTGGAATAGATAGATAATGTCTGAGCGTAAAACATTAGCTTTTGAATCTGTTGTACGGTTGCTGTATTTCTTTCTGCCGCTGTTGCTGTTGCTGTGTGGCGCATATTTTTTCTATTTCAAAGTTTATCTGCGCGGAAAAGTTAACAAAACGGTCAGTGACATTGCCGTTATTACGCAAAATATTCAAAATGCCGTCGCTGAGGGAAAATATCGTTCGTTTGATACTAATTACGTTGTTCTAAGCAATTTGTTGCCTTATGATTTTGAAGTGGAACAAAAAGGAACAAATTACTATGTGCCAAATCGCTTTGGCGGACGAATGTTCTTCTACGAAGCATTCAGCAATAAAAAAGAGCGCACTCTGTTTATGGCTTTGCATGATCGACCGGATGAATATCAAAAAGTTTACACCGGCGTTGGAGCGTATATGATTGTTTTAACCAATCTTAATAAGCGGGAGTGTGAGGTGCTGTCTTTGGTTGATTGGCACCGCGTGAATTCGCGTTTTATGGGTATAGAATCGGCTTATTTGACACCGACAAAGCTTTATAGCGGAACCTATAATTTGAGAACCTATGTATTACTTGATAATGTTGGAGAAAAGTATTCAACTAAAGATGACGGAGTTGTTTCGCGGGGTAAGCTAACACCACAGGAAGCCGGTAAGGCGTGCGGTTGCTCTTGGCGTAGCTGCTCGGTCGCCTTAAAGTTTTTGTGAAGTTTAATAAATTTTACATATTTTAGCCATAGAATATGTTATAGCTATATTTGAGAAAGGAGTTTATTATGGCTACAGAATCTACAAATAAAACATCAAAAATCGGCATTGTCGATGTTCAATTCTTAATCAATAATACACCATCTGTGTTGGCTTTAAGACAAGAACAGCAAAAAAATACCGCTGAATTACAAGAATGGGTTAATAAAGCAAATGCTGAAATCGCTAAGTTAGCAAAGAAAGAAGAAAAAGATAATTTAGCACAAAAATATCGTTTGGAATTAACTCAACGTCAACAAATGTTGCAATTGGAATACAATCAAAAAGTTCAAGGTATTGATGTTGAATTAACCAAGTTAATCGCCGATGTTGCTAAAAAAGAACATTTTGATTATGTATTTGCTAAAGGTATTGTTGTATATGGCGCTGAAGATTTAACACAAAAAGTTGCAGATGCATTGAAAAAATAATCATTGATGATTTATAAAAAAGAAGAGGCAGAAAACTGCCTCTTCTTTTTGTTTGCGTTAAAATCTTATTTCAAAATAGATTTTCCGGCATAAACAGCCATATCGCCTAATTCTTCTTCAATACGAATCAGTTGATTATATTTAGCCATACGGTCAGTACGGGACATTGAGCCGGTTTTGATTTGACCGCAATTGGTTGCTACGGCAATATCGGCAATTGTGGTATCTTCCGTTTCACCAGAACGATGCGATAATACCGCAGTATAACCATGACGATGTGCCATGTCGACAGCCTTCATTGTTTCAGTCAAGGTGCCGATTTGGTTTACTTTAATCAAGATAGAGTTAGCAATGCCTTTATCAAAACCCATCTGCAAACGAGCCGGATTAGTTACAAACAAGTCATCGCCGACCAATTGAACTTTATTACCTAGTGCAACAGTCAGCAATTTCCAACCTTCAAAGTCATCTTCGGCCATACCGTCTTCAATGGAGAAAATCGGGAATTTATCGCACAAGCCTTTGTAATATTCAACCATTTGCGCATTGGTATAAGATTTGCCTTCACCGCGCATTTCATATTTGCCGTTTTCATAGAATTCCGAAGAAGCGGCATCAATTGCCAATACAACATCATCTCCCGGCTTATATCCGGCATCTTTAATGGCGTCAACGATAAAAGTTAAGGCTTCATCAGCAGACTTCAAATTCGGAGCAAAACCGCCTTCATCGCCAACATTGGTGTTTTGGCCGGCCGCTTTTAAGTTCTTCTTCAAAGTTTGGAAAATTTCCGCACCCATACGAATGGCTTCTTTGATTGAATTGGCTGAAACCGGCATAATCATAAATTCTTGAATATCAATCGGATTATCGGCATGTTTGCCGCCGTTCAAAATATTCATCATCGGTACCGGCAAAGTGCGAGCCATTGTTCCGCCTCAGTAACGATACAGCGGCAATTCGGCTTCTTCAGCCTGAGCCTTAGCAACAGCTAAGGAAACCGATAAAATAGCATTAGCACCTAATTTGCCTTTGTTTTCCGTGCCGTCTAATTCAATCATTCGATTATCAATATCAATTTGATCCGAAGCTTCATAACCGGCTAAGGCATCATAAATTTCTTCATTAACGTTCTCAACAGCCTTCAAAACGCCTTTACCGCCGAAACGGGTTTTATCGCCATCTCTTAATTCAACGGCTTCATGTACACCGGTAGAAGCACCGGACGGAACAGCCGCACGACCGAAAGCACCGCTTTGTAAAACTACTTCGGCTTCAACCGTCGGTGTACCGCGGGAATCTAAAATTTCTCTTGCATGAATATCAACAATTGCACTCATTTTTGTCTCCTTTAATCAAGTTTAAATTGTTGGCTCTAAATTAATTTATTTTTACGGATTGTCAAGCCGGAAATAAACATTGAAAAATAAAAAAATTATGTTATGGTGATTTTACAAGGAGAAACATTATGACTTTTACCGATAAATGGAACTATCGTTTTCTGGAACTGGCTGAGTTAATCGCCGGCTGGTCAAAGGATCCGTCAACAAAAACCGGCGCGGTGGTGGTCGGTCCCGATAAAGAAATTCGCGCCACCGGTTATAACGGGCTGGTACGCGGAGTTGATGATAATGTTTCTGAGCGTATGGAACGTCCAACCAAATATGACTTTTTTGAACATGCTGAGCGTAATGCTATTTACAACGCTTGTTTGACCGGTACTTCTTTACGCGGCTGCACAATTTTTTGCACCTTAACTCCTTGTACGGACTGCGCTCGCGCCATTATCCAAGCCGGTATCAAGGAAGTTATTACCTATGAATATAAAGCTGATGATAATGATCCGAAAAATACTTGGCGTGACAAATTAAACTATTCGGCGGAAATGTTTAAAGAAGCCGGCGTTAAATATATTGCTTTGCCGAAAAAATAAAATTGAACTTTCTTATCTTTTACGGACTTTAAATTCCGACAATCGCACATATATAAGATAGCGATTGTCATACATAGATGTCAAAGGAGATAGAAATGAAAATTCTGATAGCAGATGATCATGCGTTGTATAGAGATGGCCTGGCTTTGCGTTTAGAACAAATTGCCCCCGAGGCGGTGATTTTGCAGGCCGCAAGCTATTCTCAGGTTTTCAAATTACTCAAGGAAGACAATAGTATTTCCATGCTGGTTCTGGAAGTGGAAATGCAAGATATGCCGTGGTTGGATTCACTAAAAGAAATTCGCAAAATTGCCCCACATACCGCGATTGTGGTGGTTTCGGCTTCGGAAGATAATCGGACGATACGCACAATTTTAGCTACCGGTGTTAAGGGGTATATTCCCAAACGCTCCGATGCCAAAGTGTTTAATAATGCACTCAAGTTGGTGCTTGATGGTGGAACTTATGTCCCGCCGATGCTGATAGATAACGCACCGCTTAATAATTTGAGCGGTAAAAGTACCGGTATTAAAACCTTGACAACGCGGCAATCACAAGTTTTGGATTTAATTGCGCAAGGGAAATCAAATAAACAAATTGCTTATGATATGGGAGTTTCCGAATCGACGGTAAAACTACATATTAATGCGCTACTTCGCTCTTTGCACGTCACAAATCGCACGCAGGCCGTTATTACGGCGCAAAAACTCGGTTTGATTTAAGTTTTTATTGCGGTATATTATTTTTTCTTTTTACAGTTTTTCAATCAGGCGGGCAACTTCAGCGGCGACATTGGGATTTTTATGCGGCTTGAAATTGGCTTTATGCGCATTTTGTAGAGGCGCGGCATATTTATTATCAATCAGCGATTGAATAAAACGTTTGTGCTTAGGAGTAAGCCAACGGACATGGTCATTATCGTAGATATATACCGGTTTTCCGGTTGCCGTGCATTCACAACACATCGAAACCGAATCTCCGGTAACAATTATGTTGTCGGCACAGGCGAGAAATCCGGCATAAGGATTTTCGTGGACGTTACCCCATAAATAATCATATTGCGGAAAATTTTTTAATTTATCCATGATGAGTTTTTCCGGATATTTGCCGGTGCGACGCGAAGTGGTTATTAACAGTGAACCGCCGATTTTTTTCTGTAAGAGCCTGATATTATGAGTAAAATCATTAATAGCTTCCTCCGGGAAAAGTTTGCCTTTGAGGCCGCCGCCGATAATTACCGCCGTTAAGGGCTTCGGCAGGGCTGAAAATTCTTCGGCCCACTTCTTGCGCGCGGTTTTCAAATATTCTGCGGTTACTCCGTGCGGGCATCCGACAATATAATGAATATTCGGCGCATGGCGTTTATTTTTATCGTGTTCCGGGACAATTGCCAACGAGAATTCAGATAAACCGGAATTACCAGGGTGCATCAGCTGAACCAATTTGGTTTCGGGTGACAATTTTTTTATATAACGAGCAACCGGAACCGTACGGCGACTGATGGAAATTACAATATCCGGAAAAGGAGCAATTAGTTTTTTCTTGCTGGCGGGTGTTAGTCCGATCAAAGTGCGGCCGCGAATAAAATTCGGTAACTTGGCCCACTTGGTGTAAGCAATCTCTTTTTCAATGATTGAGAATTTTTTGGTATCTATTTCTTTGATGACACCACGTGCTTGATTAACACTGCCGCGGCGATCGTCTATTAATACCCAGATGGTTTTTAACATTGTAACTCCGTAAAAGATTTGTTTTTTGCTAAAATTATATTATATTATCGGCATAATAAAATTTTTCTAAATGAGATGCAAATGAAAAAATATGTTTTACTATGCGGATTTTTGTTAAGCGTTGCTTCAACAGCATCGTCACAGGTTTATAATGCTGATAACAATGAAATGTCTTGGGCTCAGCAGCATTATCAGGAATTTGCCAATGACCGGTTAAATGATGAGCAAATTCGTAAATTACGCGGTTATATGAGTAATTCCAGCAAGCAGAAAAAAGCGCGGAATATTATGTTGGTATATGAAGTGGCCGGATATAAATTAGGTGATGAAAAATTAGCCAAACAATACGCCGCTTTGGAAGAAAATCGGCAATATCAAAAGAAATTGATGAAAATTCGTGAACAACTCAGTAATCGGAAAATCAGCAATTCCAAAAATAAAGAAGTTATCCGCATTTTAGATGATGCCGGCAATAGGTTATATAATCTTTTGGCTAATTAAGGATTGTTTAATATCTTATATCTTATAATTCCGCTTATGATGATTATATAACAAAAGATAATCAAAGCGAGGATAAGATGAAAAAGCTTTTTTTGATATTAGGTGCGGTTATTGCCTGTGTGGCCTGTCAATCTGAAATGATGCAGAAAAAAACATTAGCCGAATTTTGGAGCGAGGGACGCTCGCAAAATGCTCCGGAAAACACTTATACCGCTCAGCCACAGGTTGCAGCTCAGCCAGCTGAACAGCAGGCTGTTCCGGCCGCCGGATATGTTGTTACGCCACAGAGCGCACAAAATGTACGTTATCAGCCTGATGTTGAGCGTATACGTCGCAATATTATCGTAAAAGCAACCGGTGAAGACTATGTGGTCTATGAATATGGTAATATTCGTATTGACGAAGTGGCAACTTTGGCCTCGGCGTATTGCTATGAAAACAGCCCAGGGAAAAAAGCATATCTGCGCGATATATATATGAATAAAAATCATAAAAGAAGAGCAACATTCGACTGTGTAAATCTTGCGTCAATGTAAACGGCACCCTATATAATAACATAGGGAGATGAGTTGATGAGTAAAGATTTATATCAGGTTCTGGGAGTTAGCAAAACGGCAACAGCTGCCGAAATTAAGTCGGCTTATCGTAAGTTGGCGCGTAAATATCATCCGGACTTAAATAAAGATGATAAAAATGCTGCGGAGAAATTTAAAGAAATTTCTAATGCTTACGATATTATCGGTGATGCGGAAAAACGCAAAAAATATGATAATAACGAAATAGATGCCGAGGGCAAACCGACAGGTTTCGGTGCCGGTTTCGGCGGAGCAAACGGAGGATTTGGCGGAACATATGGTTTCGGCGGTGGTAATCCGTTTGGCGGCGGTTTTCGTTCCGGCGGACAATATGCCGGCACAGAAGGTTTTGACTTTTCCTCAATATTCGGCAGTGACTTTTTTTCACAATTCGGCGGAGCTGGGCAACAAGGTGGTTTCGGCCGGAAAAATATGGCTCGCAAGGGGCAAGATATCGCCTATAATATGCGGGTAAGCTTTTTAGATGCTGCACAGGGAATTGAAAAAAAGGTAAATTTAGGCAATAAAAGTGTCAGTGTTAAAATTCCGGCCGGTATGCAAAGCGGTCAAACTTTGCGTTTGAAAGGTATGGGGGAAGCCGGAGCTAACGGCGGCGAAAACGGCGATGTGCTGATTACCGTAACCGTGGAAGAGCATCCTTATTTCAAACGTGACGATTTGAATATTTTAATTGATTTGCCAATTTCAATCAATGAAGCCGTACGCGGTGCTAAGGTGACAGTGCCGACAATTAACGGCAAGGTGGCCGTTAAGGTTCCGCCTTTTTCTTCCAGCGGTGAAAAATTGCGGCTAAAAGGGCAGGGAATCCGTACTAAATCAGCACAAGGAGATGAAATTATCAACTTGCAAATTATGTTGCCGAAGGAAAATAATGCCGAACTGACCGAGATGGTCGATAAAATACAAAATTATGCCGTGAGGAGCTTTTAATGCTGTTGGAAACTCTAAAGCAATTTGACTGGCTTAACGAACCGCAAAGAGTGCGATTTGATGACGAAGGTATGTTTGTTACCGCACGGTCGCGTACGGATTTTTGGTGTTGCGCCCGATACGGGTTTCGCAAAGATGACGGGCATTTTTTCTTTTGTTATGCACTGGGGGATTTTTGTTGTGATTTGGACTGGAAGTTCGAACGGCCGGGAGCATTTGATCAGTGCGGTATTATGATCCGTGCCGATGTTAATAACTGGTTTAAGGCCTCAATTATGTATGAAGATGCGGAAAATCCGCTGTTGGCAACCAGTTTAACCAACGACGGTCTTTCGGATTTGGCAACCGTACCTTTGCCCAAGGGTACCAACCATGTGTGGTATCGGTTGAAACGGCGCAAAGATTGCTATATTGCCAGCTATTCGTTGGACGGGTTTGAATATATGCAATTGCGCAAGTTTTATTTGTTGCATGATGTCGATGATATTAAAGTCGGTGCCTACGTTTGCTCGCCACAGAATGATGATTTTGAGGCCGTTCTGCAAAGTATTCAAATCGGGTGATTTATTTGTTCTATAAATTGATTTTTTGCTTTACATTAATGTGTAAACTTCCTATTGTTGAGAAAGTTTGTAAATTAATGTTTTGAGGAATAAATGAAAGCTTTTTTATGTGTGTTGGTTTTGTGTTTTTTAGTTGCATGTGCCGCGGAAAAAACACAGGTCGTGCCGGCTGTTACGCCGAATAATGTTCAAGAAACCAAGGAAAAAATAGTTTATGTGCGGCCGAATAATGTTATCGGCGCGGTGGAGAGAATTTATTTACCACCGATGAAATCACCATTTTTGTCACGTATTGATACGGGAGCAACAACATCGTCTTTAGATGCCGAATCGGTGAAAAATTTTGAGCGTGATGGTAGAAGTTGGATCGCTTTTAAGGTTGTAAATAGAGAAACTAACGAGGAATATACTTTCGAAAAACCGGTTATAAAACGGATTGCTATCCGTCGTGCCGGAGATAATGAAAGACGGCCTGTGGTGCAGATGGATGTAAAAATGGCCGGTAAAACGTTTAAAGCGAATTTTACAGTTGCAGAGCGAGAAAAATTTGAATACCAGACATTGGTCGGACGTAATATCTTGAGCGGCCGTGCAGTAGTTGATGTTTCCATTTCCAATACTCTGAAATAAGATTTAAGAGAGGACCAGATGATGAAAAAAATGTTTTCGGTGCGCGGAGTGCTGACGCTGTTTTTAATCGCAACAACGCTGTTTGCTTTATGGGCAACGTATTACAAAATCTCTGTATGGGGTTTTAGTTTTAAGCCAAAAAAAGAAGCCGATGTGTGGACTATCGATGCGCATATTTCCTTTATGCCGACCGGTGATCCGATCGAAGTTTCGCTGTCAACACCAAATATCGGCGATGAATATAAGCTTTTGAGCGAAGATGTTGTTGCTAAGGGATATGAGGTGGAAAAAGATGAAAAAAATCATCGTATCAAAATGTTGTCAAAAGCTCGTAAATATCAGCAAGATGTGTATTATCGAATTATGATTTACGATAATGAAGATGTTAGCGGTAAAGTGAAAGAACCGGCACCGCAAAAGGTTAAAAAACCGACTTTTGATGATGAATTGCAGGAAGGTATGGTTCATGAAATTTGGGCACTTGCCGATGCAAAAGGTAAAGGAAGTGACGCACAACATATTATCGAATTGCTTAATGAAAAAACACCGGCTCGTGAAGTTGATGCCTTTTTGCCGGTTAAAAAAACGCAGCAGGTTATGGCTGAAAAAATTATTTATCTGCTGGCAACACGTGGAATTTCCGCACGAATTGTCCGCGGCGTAAAATTAAGTGAGAAAAAACATGCCGCTCCGGCTGATTTAATGCTTGAGGTGCATGAAGGCAGTAAGTGGATGGTTTATAATTTGGAAACCGGAGCTGCCGGATTACCGAAAAATTTTGTGATTTTTCAACGCGGCGGTGTTTCTTTGTTAGACGTTGCCGGCGGTGTTGATTCTCAGGTTAAATTTTCAGTGGTTAAATCGGTTATTTCTTCGTTCAAGATGGCCGGACGGCGGGCAAAATATGAAAAAAGCCGTTTGTTCGATTACACAATTTACAATTTGCCGTCTTTAGAACAAAATACCTTAAAGTGGCTGATGATTTTTCCGCTGGGTATTTTATTGGTGGTTATCTTACGTAACGTTGTCGGAATTCAGACTATGGGAACATTTACGCCGATGCTGATTTCAATGTCGTTTGTTAAAACCGGATTTATGGCCGGATTTATTTGCTTTAGCGCAATTGTGGCTTTGGGACTTCTGATCCGTGCCGCATTAACCCGCCTGAATTTATTGCTGGTGCCGCGGATTTCCGCCGTTGTAATTTGGGTAATTGTAATTATGCAGCTACTGACGGTTTTCGGGTATCAATCCGATTTGAAGATTATTGCTTCAGCGGCCTTTTTCCCGATTATTATTACGGCGTGGATTATTGAAAGAGCGTCGATTACATGGGAAGAAGAAGGGGCAAAAAATGCCACTAGACAGATTGTTAATACACTGATTGTTGCGGTGTTAACTTATGTGGTAATATGCAACGATTATATTCGCCATATTATGTTTGCCTTTAATGAGTGGAACTTGGTAATTCTGGCTTTGGTGATGTTACTCGGAACATATACCGGATATCGCTTGAGCGAATTGAAGCGTTTTGCCCCGTTGGTCGGAGAAAAATAAATGTGGGAATATTTTAAGATTTTTTCCAATCCGAAAAAGTTTCGTGAACGCGGGCTTTTGGGTATGAATGCACGAAATTATTATGTTATTTCGAAGCATAATAAGCGTTCGCTCTATCCGCTGGTTGATGATAAAGTGCAAACCAAAAAACTGGCAAACGGAATTAATATCAATACTCCGCGAATGATTGGGGTGGTTGAGCATCAATTCGAGGTTAAAAATTTGCCGCAGATTGTGGCCGGAAGATCGGAATTTGTGATAAAGCCGGCGCACGGCAGTCAAGGCAAGGGTGTTTTGGTCATCAAAAATTATGCTGATAATGTTTTTACGACCGCTTCCGGTAAAAAGCTTGGTTTTAACGAAGTTTATCAGCATGTTTCAAATATTTTGAGCGGGTTGTACAGCTTAGGCGGACAGTATGATGTGGCTTTAATCGAAGAATTGGTGCATTTCAGTGACGCTTTTCAAGAATACAGCTATCAGGGTATTCCCGATGTTCGCTTGATTATTTATAAAGGCTTTCCGATTATGAGCATGATGCGCTTGGCGACCAAAGAATCTGACGGACGCGCTAACTTGCATCAAGGTGCTGTCGGAGTGGGATTAGGTATGCGTGACGGTAAGGCGGTGCGAGCTGTTTCTCATAATATGCCGATTGCCATTCATCCGGATACCGGAGTTGATTTGATGACGCTGAAAGTACCTTTCTGGCGTGAGCATCTGCTGATTGGTTCACAGGCCTATGAGATGACCGGATTGGGGTATATGGGGGCCGATATTGTTTTGGATAAAGAACGTGGCCCGATGATGCTGGAATTAAATGCGCGGCCGGGGTTGGCAATTCAAATTGCCAACGGTAAAGGGTTGAAAGAGGCGATAAAGCGCGTTGATAAATTTTATCCGAAGAATTTGAACGCTGAAGAAAGAGTGGATTACGTCTTGAATAATGCCGAATAATTTCCTAAATATTCCTTAGGTTATAACGAAAGGATACGAAAATGACGGATTTATTGGAAAAAACAAAGACTAAAAACATTGGTAAGCCAACAACAAAAAATCTTGAAAATCATGAAACCAAAAAACTGGGTATGAGTGAGACACGGGCTAAAAAAATTAAGCATTCATACAATGTTAATGATGCGGAAAATTCTTTGTTGTTACAAACAAAATATGGCGATGTTATTATTGAAATGATGCCGGAAATTGCTCCAAAACACGTGGCACGAATTAAAGAATTAGTGCGGCAAGGTTTTTATAACGGGCTGAAATTTCATCGTGTTATTGAAGGATTTATGGCGCAATGCGGATGTCCGCGCGGTGACGGAACCGGTGGCAGCGGGCAAAAGCTGAAAGCTGAATTTAATCGGCAACGTCATGTGAGAGGTACGGTTTCAATGGCGCGCGCAATGCATCCGGATTCCGCAGACAGCCAGTTTTTTATTTGCTATGCCGATTGTCCGTGGTTGGACGGGCAGTATACGGTCTGGGGTAATGTTATCAGCGGTATGGAATACGTGGATATGCTGAAGAAAGGTCGCGGCGACAGCGGTATGGTTGAGGCACCGGCCGATGAAATTATTGCGTTGTCCGTAATTGCTGATTTATAGATATTAAAATTTGCAAAATTTTCTTGCAATTCAGCCTAAGTGAATTAATATAACTCTGTCGGCAAGAGATTGTCGATGGAGTGTAACGGCTCCTCGTATGAAAATAACTCCTCGATAAAGGGGAGCCGGTGGAATATATTGAATACACCGGACTGATCATATGCAGTCGTTAACTCCCCGCCTTGAAGGAATTTCAGGCGGTTTTTGTTTAGGTTTAACAAAAAAATAGGAGTTCAAGACAATGTCAAGTTTGGGTTATTTTTTAGATCCGCAATCACGGCGGGAAATGGGGCATGCTTTATGGCAACTGCGGCGCGAAAAGTGTTTGCGGGTGAGCCAAGTGGCGAAGCGTACCGGTATTGCCGAGCGCTATATTGATAAGGCGGAACTAGGCTATGGGATTAAGTTCAGTGTTATGCGGCGGCTGTTGCAATTTTACGGCAAAAACGTTAAGATAGTGTTTGAGTGAAAAAGAAGCGG
>CADBPX010000044.1 GCA_902796625.1 uncultured Pseudomonadota bacterium | reverse complement strand
TGTTGCCGGTGCAATGAATGCCGAGCGAGTTGAAGATGTTGTACCGAACGCTTTCGGCGGAAGTCTCAGTGGCGCAGCTATCGGTGGAGCTTTGCCGTTGGCAACAGGTATTGCCGGCAAGATGATTCGTCCGTTATTTAAAACGAAAAAAATATCTCAGCCGTCATTGAATAATATGACAGCTGATGAAATTCTGGATAGGTTACGTAAAATTAGGCCTGAAAGATATAGAGATGTTGTACCTCAAACAGGTTTAACACCTGATGAATATGCAAATATTGTGCTACGACAGGCTGACGAGTTGGGTGTTAAAGTTGCAGACGGCAATCCTGAATTAGTCAATAGTGGCGTGATGCACTTTGTTTTAGATAAAAACACCGGAAAAACCGCCAGCAGAGCTCCTTTTGTCGGTACATTAAAAGAAACATATATTAATCCTGATATTACAATAACTCAAGGTAACGATAAAAACTATATAGGGCTGTTAAATAATACACTGCTTGGTAAACAAGAAATCGATAACCTAGTCACAAGAAACAACGAACTTTATATTAAATATCAAATCAGATTAAGGCAACTTGCGAATAAAATTCAAAGGTCTGAAACTGATAACTTATCTATCAGCCAGAATATCCTCAACGATATGGGGATAAGTCCCTCGTTGGAATATGCCAACAACATAACACCAAATAGTGTAAATGTCAAGAAAAATACACCTAATTTAAAACGAATTGCTGATTTTTGGAACAACTACGGCAGGCGGTATTCACCGCAATATTTAACGCCGTATTTAGCGCAGATAATAGCACAAAATCAATAAACAAACATGGGGGCTTTTAAAGCTCCCTTTTTTATTAAGGAGTAAAGAGAATGCCTTTTGATAGTAACGGCGTGTTTAGCCGTGTGATGAACTGGACAAGCGACCAGCAAAAAACTCCCTCAATTTTGAGGGAGTTTCGTAACAGCAAAATTGTGATTATGCAATTTCCGGCAAAAGAGTTTTGATATTTTGATTGTAATAATCTTCCGCCCATTCACGCATTGAATCCAAAACCGGCTTAAGGTTGTAGCCGATGTTGGTTAATGTGTATTCAACACGCGGCGGAATTTGCGCATAAACCGTGCGAATTAAAATACCTTTTTCTTCCAAAGCGCGTAAATTGGAGGTAAGAACTTTTTGAGTGATATCTCCAAGCTCTTTTTTCAGCTCTCCGAAACGCTTTGTGCCGTCCATCAGTTCTTGAATAATCATAACTTTCCAACGGTCGCCCATGGTTTTTAACGCCATTTCAACCAAGTTTTCAGGCATTTCAATCATTTTTGTTATTCCTTATTTGTCTATCCGATACATTTTTACCACGTAATCTGTCGTATTGCAAGAATTAATTATCGGCTTATGAAAACAGGTGCAAAATTATATGTGCCAAGCGTTGGAAATATGGCGAATCTGCCAAGGAAAAGCAATTAAAATCGCATCAAAACGCATTTGACAGTGACGATATTGCGGATGATGCTGCAGATAGCTGCGCGCCCCACGGAGAATGCGCTCCTGTTGATGGGGTAAAATGGCGTAGGCCGCATTATTCAGGCTTTCACGCTGTTTTACCTCAACAAAAACAATAGTATTCCAGCGTTTGGCAATAAAATCAATTTCACCGGCAGTTGTACCGCGTCCGGTGATGTAATTGGTGTCAATAATACGATAACCATGCAACCGCATGTACATGCGAGCCATAAATTCGGCAAATTTTCCTTTGTTATAACTATTCATGTTTCAGCTCGAGGGCAAGGTTATAGACATCGTTTTTGTTCAATTTGGTCTGAGCGCAAATTTCTTTAACAGCGGTTTTTAATGAAGTTTCGCGCAGGCGTTTTTCCAAATACGGCCGAATATCATCAATGCTTATTTGTTCATGTTGCGGTGGAGCGATAATGACAACAAATTCTCCCTTGGGTTCATTGGCGGTGAAATGTTCAATCAGCTCATTTGCCGAGCCGGTTAACGTTTCTTCGTAGAGTTTTGTAAGTTCCCGAGCAATCGATATTTCGCGATCAGAAAATTTTTGTGCGGCCGCGGCTAAAGTTTTGAGCAAGCGAGGGGCTGTTTCATAAAAAATTAAAGTAGTATCGATATCTTTCAGTTCATCAAATAAATCTTCGCGTGCCTTGTCTTTGTTGGGTATGAAGCCGGCAAACATAAAACGATTGGTCGGTAATCCGGATAATTGCAAGGCGGTAATAAGAGCGCAAGCGCCGGGAATTGCCGTAACATAAATGTTTTGTTGCCGGCACAGGCGGACCAGCTTGTAGCCGGGATCGGAAATCAGCGGAGAGCCGGCGTCACTGATTAAAACAACAGCCTGACCATTATTAATAAAATTTATGATCTGTTGACTTTTTTGGTTTTCACTATGATCTTCATAGGAGATAAATTTTTTTTGCAAACTGATGCTCAATAAGGAAAACAGTTTTTTAGTGATGCGTGTATCTTCACAAGCAATGACTTCAGCCTGCTTAAGAATATCGACCGCACGAGCAGAGATATCTTGAATGTTGCCGATGGGCGAAGCAATGATATATAAACCGGTTCTTAACATTTTATTAAACTTTAACTTTACAAAACAAATATTTTGATTATTAATATTGCATATAATGTCTTTTTTAAAGGAAAATTGCAAGTGTTTAAAAAATTTAATGTTGTTTTGTTTTGTTTGTTAATCTGCGGTTGCAGTTATTTGCAAAAATCAAAGTCTGAGGCATATTACAGCCGTGATTATGTACCGTCGGCACCGGTTAAAATGGTGGGAACGACGGATTTTTCCTATGTTGACTTGGGAGATGCCGAAAGTTTGCGTGTAGCAATGCTTTTACCTTTGAGCGGCAAATTGGCTTCAATGGGAGAAAGTATGAAAAATGCCGCAATGATGGCTATCGGCGATGTGAACAATAATAATTTAGTGGTGCAATTTTATGATACCAAAGGAACATCTAGCGGAGCGCGAGTCGCTTTTGAAAATGCGATGAATGCCAACAGTCGTTTAATATTGGGTCCGCTTTTGGCTGAGGAAGTTGCGGCAATCAGCAATGAAGCAAAATCGCGGGGAGTTCCGGTGATTTCGTTTTCAACCTCACCGAGTGTATTGCAACCGGGAGTGTATTCAATCGGTTTGCTTAATGATGACCAAATTAACAGTGTAATTAAGTACGCCGTCGGTCAAGGCCGAAAACGATTGGCGGTGGTTTTGCCGGATAACCAAAGCGGTATTAATATGCTTAAATCTGTGATGAAAGCCGGACGCGATAACGGAATGGAAGTAACCAAAGTCGGTTTTTATTCGCCGACAGCAATGGATTTTACCGGATTGGCTTCGTCTATGGCAGGTGGCGCTCGTGAAGGCGGTGATGCCGGATTTGATGCTTTGTTGGTACCGGAATACGGTAATCGTTTGAAGTCAATTACTTCAATGTTCAGTTATTATGATGTTTCCGCGCCGCAAGTGTTGTTTATGGGAACATCGGTGTGGGCAAATACCGGATTGAGTAAAGAAACAGAATTGTACGGTGCGGTTTATCCGGTTATGTCGATGAGCCGGCAGCATAGCTTTGCCAGCAAGTATAAAGAGTTATTCGGACAAACTCCGAACGGCTTAGGTATTTTTGCTTATGATGCCATCTCGATGGCTTCAACAATGGCTAATCAAAAAGGCAATATTGTCGCACAAATTGTGAAACCTGACGGATATTCCGGTATGAGCGGTTTGTTCCGTATTTTGGAAAACGGGCAAAATGAACATGGATTGGATATTGTGCGGGTAAGTGCCGGCGGTAACGGCGTGGTACAGTCAGCTCCGTCGCAGTTCTATGGGGTAAACTACGGTTCTGCTGGTTACATTGGCAGTGAAAATTATCCGCAATCTATGCCGGCAATTTATGGCAAAGATGCAAATTACGTGCGTAATTTATTAATGCAATAACCTGATTTTTTTACTTGCAAATCGGTGAAAATTGCTTAATAAATGTGCATATATGTTATGAAGGGCTTAGGGTTAGGATATCGCCAACCCGGTCAGGTTCGGAAGGAAGCAGCCGTAACGATAATAATAAGGTCTAAGTCCCTTCACCTTGTGTTAATGAGTAAAAATGGCAGAAGCTACGGAAAATAAACAATATGTCGCCTTGGCGCGCAAATATCGGCCACAACAATTTGAAGATCTGCTCGGTCAAGATGCGTTGGTGCGTACCTTAACTAACGCCATTCAAAGTAACAGACTACATCACGCTTATATTTTGACGGGAATTCGCGGTGTCGGCAAAACAACAACGGCCCGATTGATTGCGCGTGCTATTAATTGTATCGGGGCTGACGGAAAAGGCGGACCGACAATTCATCCCTGCGGTGAATGTGAAAATTGCAAGGCAATTGCCGCAGACCGGCATATAGATGTTATTGAACTAGATGCGGCTTCGAAAACCGGCGTTGATGATATGCGTGAAATTTTAGATGGTGTACGCTATAAGCCGGTAAGTGCACGCTATAAAGTTTATATAATTGATGAAGTTCATATGCTTTCTAAAAGTGCCTTTAACGCTTTATTGAAAACTTTGGAAGAGCCACCGGCGCATGTAAAATTTATTTTTGCAACAACTGAAATTCGTAAAGTTCCGGTGACAATTCTTTCACGTTGTCAGCGTTTTGATCTTGAACGTCTGAGTATTGAAACTTTAATGACACTGTTTCATAAAATTTTGGTCGCCGAAAAAATTGAAGCCGAGGAAGAAGCATTGCGAATTGTGGCGCGGGCGGCTGACGGTTCGGCGCGTGACGGATTGTCAATGCTGGATCAGGCAATTGTGCTGGGAAATGGTCGTATAGATACCAAAATTGTGAAAGAAATGCTTGGGTTGGCAGATCGGCTACAAACTTTCGGATTATATGAAAAGCTGTTAGAAGGTGATGTTGCCGCCGTACTGGAAAATTTGCAGGAACAATATAAAAACGGTGCCACACCAATGGTGATTTTACAGGATTTGATTGATATTACTCATTTGCTGGCCAAAATAAAAGTGTTGCCGGATTTTATTAATGATCCGTCAGTCAGCGAAAATGATCGTGAAATGTGTAAAAAACTTTGCGCGGCGCCGATTAATATTTTATCAAAAATTTGGCAAATGCTGATTAAGGGTTTAAGCGAGTTGCAATATGCTAATGTGCAAATTGATGCCTTGGAAATGATATTGTTGCGAATAGCTTATTCAGCCGGTTTACCTACTCCTGCAGAACTTCTGAAGGAATTAAAAAAAAAAATCCGGACTGAATAACAGTGTAAATATCCAATCTTCTTTGCCTAAGAGCAAGACCGAAGAGCGTATCGAATCGGAATTGGTTGACGAAAGTGAACGATTGAGTATCAGCACAACAGCAGACCTGATTGATTTGATGACAGCCAAAAAACAGCCGCTTTTGATGTTTGCCGTGAAAAATGATATGTCGTTTAAAGACTTCAGTGACGGACATATGCGGGTTGCAATTTCCGAAAATGCGGAAAAAGATTTAATTTTACGGCTGCGAACTTTTTTGGAAAAAGAAACCGGACGTGCCTGGGTTATTGATATTGATTATGAGCCGCTCGGAGAAACATTGGCTTTTCAGGAAAGTCAGAGATTGAACAAGGATAAGAAAAATATCTCTGAATATCCGTTGGTAAAAGCTATACTTAGCGAGTTTAACGGTGCTAAAATCGAAACAATTATTCGCAAATCTGTAGCCGAAACCGAAAATGACGATGAGGCTGTTGATTTTGCTGTAAGCGACACTATTAATGAAATTGATGATGAGGAGTAAAATATGCTTAATATTCAAGGTATTATGAAACAAGCGTAACAAATGCAACGTAAGATGCAGGAAACACAGGCTAAACTCGGAGCCGAAGAACGTGAAGGAACAAGCGGTGGCAATATGGTTAGGGTTGTGTTGAACGGCAAGTCGGAAATGAAAAGTATTTCGATTGATAAATCGCTCGTTAATGCTGATGATGTTGAGATGCTGGAAGATTTAATTTTGGCCGCATACAATGATGCTCACCAAAAAATTGATGCCATGATGGAAGAGGGTATGAAAGAAGCAACCAACGGCGTCGGCCTTGGTGGATTGAAATTGCCGTTTTAGGTGAATAAAGTGCAAAATAACGATATTGATAAGTTAAGCAAAATAATTGCTAAGCTGCCGGCCTTAGGGACTCGTTCTGCACGGCGAATTGTCTTGCATTTGTTGAAGAAAAAAGATACCGATATGGTAACGTTAATATCGGCATTGCAGAATGTGCGCGATAATATAAAAAAATGTGCTGTTTGCGGTAATTATGATACCAACGATATATGTGCGGTTTGTGCTGATGCCTCACGCGACAAAGAAGTGGTATGTGTGGTGCAAGATGTGGCCGATTTGTGGGCAATGGAAAGAGTCGGGCTTTATCGCGGCAGCTATCATGTTTTGGGGGGGATACTTTCGGCATTAGACGGTATTACGCCGGAAGATTTGAATATAGAAAGTTTGTTTGTTCGCATCAACCAAGAAAAAATTAAGGAAGTTATTTTGGCCTTGCCGGCGACAATTGACGGGCAAATTACCGCTCATTATTTGCTGTCACGCTTAAAAGAGTTGCCGCTTAAAATTACAACTTTGGCGCAAGGAATTCCCGTGGGGGCGGAGTTGGATTATATGGATGACGGTACGATTCAACTTGCACTTTCGGCGCGTAAAGAATTATAAAAGCGCAAAAGAAACCGCCTATCGAAACAGGCGGTCAAAGGAGAAAGTAAAATTAAATCAGCTGTAAGTTGACTGTCGATATGTTGCCATAACTTTTCCGGTTGCCATATTTTTAGGAGCGGCGGTTTGTCCGTGATACTCATCAGGATAGGCTGCGCAAAAATCTTTTTTGAAAATGTCCGGTGAACCATAGCCGTTCTCGTCGTATTTTTGCATAATCATTTTCAACATATCGTCAGTGGAGATTAAGCGATCATGTTCAATATTCCAACGTGCAGCATGTACCGGAATGGTTAAAGCAGTTGAAGAATCCGGTAATTTGCGCTCTTTCAGGCCGCGGTGAGAGTGTGAACATTTGATGATACCGCTGGCAAGCTCAAGCAATTTTTCCGGTTTATCTTGAATCAGCTCTAAAGTTTGAGCAAAATTCTTCTGCGCCGCAAAAATTTTGTGATCGTGCATTTTCTTTTTAACATCAGTCATGGCGCACCTCCGTTCATAATTATATTATAGCTAAAGTATACCATATTTTACGGTATGGTGCAACAGGTTTTTAAACCGGCATAAAAAAATTTCAGTACTGACGATCCATGATGTATTGCGCTAATTTTTGCAAGTTAGCGGCTTTTTCTCCGAAGCAGCCGATTTCGGTTATTGCTTCATTAATCAGTTTTTGGGCAAGTTTACGAGCCGGTTCGATTCCGTAATACGAAACAAAAGTAAATTTGTTTTGCGAATCGTCTTTACGTAAAGTTTTGCCGACCAACTTTTGATCTCCTTCGCGATCTAGAATATCATCGGTAATTTGAAAAGCCTGGCCGATTTTGCGGGAATAAGAAATCAGGTGATTTCGTTGCTCAATTGAGGCTTGCCCGAGAACCGCGCCGGCTTCGCAGGCATAACGCAATAAGCGGCCGGTCTTCATTTCTTCTAAGCGCGAAATAATGTCTTCATCTTCTGTCGGATTACCACTTGATTGAGCGTATAAATCAAGAGTTTGTCCGGCAACCATTCCACCGAAAGCGCCGGCGGCATCAGCTAACAGTTGGATAAGAGCCAAGCGTATTTCCGGTTTAATTTGCAAAGCTGTCGACAGATAACCGAAAGCGGCAGTTAAAAGTCCGTCTCCGGCTAAAATGGCGGTGGCTTCATCAAATTGTTTGTGACATGTCGGTTTGCCGCGACGTAAGTCATCATTATCCATAGCCGGTAAGTCGTCATGAATTAAAGAATAGGAATGGAGCATTTCCAAAGTTGCCGCCGCCGGAAAGGCAGTGTTATAATCAACCCCGAAAAGGTTTGCGCATTCGCAAACCAAGTAAGGGCGTAATCTTTTTCCTCCGTTCATTACGGAATATTCCATGGCCTCAATAACACGCTTTTCCGCACCTTGGGGTTTAGGAAAATAAATTGCTAAATCTTGGTTAAAACGCGTTGAAAAATGACGCAAAATTTCAATAATATCAGACATTAGTTTTCCTCATTGGTATCTAACGGTGAAGTAGTTATTTCACCGGTTGATGAAAGATTTATTTTCTCAATTTTAAGCTGTGCGTTTTTCAATTTATCTTCGCAGAATTTTTTTAACATGGTTGCGGTTTCATAAACTTCAACAGCATCATCAAGTTTTGTTTTTCCGCTTTCCAATTCGCGAACGATTGCTTCTAAGCGGGCTAATGCGTCTTCAAAAGACAGACTGCTTAAATCAATTTCTTTTTTCATATTTTTCTCCTTGAGTTCAGCTTAAACTTTTATGATAATTTGACAATCATATTTTATAACTTATCAAACTATTTATTAGGCAATTTTAGGCTTTGGTTATATATTGAAAAGTGCTAAAAAATGTTATTTTAATAGTGTCTATGATATATTTTTTCATAGTTTTATTCCTGATGTTTTAAGGCCTGTAGCAGATGTTACAGGCCTTGACTGTCAGGAAAAAAGATGTATACTGAGAGCGTGTTGAGTGTGTTTAAGGAAACTTAATGAGTAAAATATCTTGGAAGCCCGGAACAATGTTAGCGCCGCTGCCGCCGGTTTTGGTTTCGTGCGGAGATATGGATAAGCCCAATGTTATGACTGCGGCATGGAGCGGGGTTGTGTGTACGGAACCGACATTGGTCTATGTTTCGGTGCGGCCGTCAAGATATAGTTATGAATTAATCGAAAAAAGCGGAGAGTTTGTACTTAATCTTCCAACAGTGGCGTTAGCCAAGGCAGTGGATTTGTGCGGAGTGAAAAGCGGTCGCCATATTGATAAATTTAAATTGGCAGGAATAACTCCAATCGGTTGCAATAAAATATCAGCACCGCAGGTTAAAGAAGCTCCGGTTGCCTTGGAATGTGTGGTTAAGCAGGCTATATCGTACGGAACTCATACTATGTTTCTGGCTGAAGTAGTCGCGGTAAATATTGAGGAACAGCTCATTGATAAAAACGGAGCCTTGAATTTAGATAAAGCCGGACTTTTGGCATATGCGCATGGTTTTTATTATGCATTGGGAAAGAGAATCGGCAAATTCGGTTGGTCGGTAGAGAAAAAATCAACCAAGCGCAAGCGGGTGGCGCAAAGAAAAAATGTGAAAAAATAAAGCTGAGGAATTATGGCTGATAAATTGGATATTAAAATAGATTATAAAAAATTGAAAGTTTTAAGCGAATTTAATACGGATAAGGCAGAATTTCCGTTGGTTTTGGCGATTCCTCACAGCGGTACGTTTTTTCCGGCAGAATTTTTAGAAAATGTAGCTTGTGACGTGGCAACTTTACGACGTAACGAGGATATTTTTGTTGATGAATTGGTTAGAGGTGCCGTGGAAGCAAAAATTACAACGCTGAAAATGGAGATAGCACGGGCATTCGTCGACTTAAATCGCGATCGTTTGGAGCTTGATCCGATGATGTATTTTAATTATCCCAAAGATAAAGATATCTTATATGATAAACATTGCCGCGTAGGACTTGGAGTGGTGCATCGTATAAATTTTAAGCGTGAAAATTTATATAAGGGATTGCTTGATTATCATGAGGTTGAAGCGCGTTTGAAAAATGTTTATGACGTCTATCATAAGAGGTTGCAAAAACTGATTGATAAAAGTTTGAAAAAATTCGGATTTTGTTTGGTTTTGGACTGTCACTCAATGCCGTCAAAAATATGTTCCATCATTGACGACAGATCAGGAATAGATATTTGTTTGGGGAATTTGTTCAGTCAGAGTTGTCCGCCGGAAATAAGTGATTTTTTGGCCGGACAATTTTGGGATAAAAATTATAATGTTTCCTTTAATTGCCCATATTCCGGAGCTTTTACGACTTTTAATTATTGCCAACCGCGGCGCAAAATGTATACATTGCAATTAGAGATAAATCGTTCGTTGTATGCCGATGAAGAAAATTTGCAAAAAAATGAACAGTTCGAGGCTGTTGCCGAAGATGTCAGCGAGGCAATAATCAACTTGGCAATACACTTGAAAAGAATGTATGAATAAAAAGTGGGCTTTTGTTCTTTTTGCTTGCGCTTTTAACAAAATTCTGTAAAATTCACTTAGGTTTTTTATTGTTAAAGGAGTTCGTCAAGTATGTCTAAAATCTTAATTACCTCAGCTTTGCCTTATATTAATGGTACACCGCATTTGGGACATATGGTCGGGTGTTTGCTACCTTCCGATGTTTATGCTCGTTATATGCGAATGTTGGGAAATGAGGTTTTATATATT
>CADBPX010000043.1 GCA_902796625.1 uncultured Pseudomonadota bacterium | reverse complement strand
TTCAACATAGCGGCGTTGTCCTTCGGCATAAATCGTATCGAATGCCAATGAAGACTTCCCGCTGCCGGAAAGTCCGGTAATAACCGTCAGTTTATTTTTCGGAATATTCAAACTGATATTTTTTAAATTATGTTGCCGCGCACCCTTGATTTCAATATATTTATTTTCTGCCATTTCTCACTCCAAACGCATACACATATAAACCATTTCTGCACCAAACGCAATAGCAATATTGACATTTGTAGTAATAAGTAATATATTCCGATAGATTTTTAATTATTAAAAAATTTTTATATGGCAAAGACTTTAAACAAAAAACTTTATGGTGAAGTTTTACGGATTCAGGTTATGGAATCCCGCTGGTGCGTTGTAGCGCACATTTTCAAGAAACAAGAGCCTGACGGCAACGGCATGCTGAAAGATACAACAACAAACGATCTTAATGTTGATGTTATATTATCCGAAGAAAGCAAGCCGCCGGTCAGCCTTTTGACATTACAACCTAAAGATCGCTTTTGGGTTACAATTTTCCAAGACGCCCACGGCACTGTTTGCTATGTTTTTGAAAACAGCTCCTTAGGACGATGTCTTGATGCCAGAGAAGTCTGAAAAGCAAATCTGAAAAAAAAGGCACCGAAAAGGTGCCTTTTGTTTTAATCAGCCAACAATTTTATCGACCTTGATTACCTTTTTGCAAAGGAATACGCTGTTGTTGCAACTGTATCTGCTTCTGTTGCTGAACAGCTGTTGAATCGCTTTCAGCTTGATTAGCATTACGCTGGATAGCTCTATTAGGTTTCAACCCTATATTTAAAGCTTCTGGTAGCTTTTGACCAACCAGATAAGGATCCTGATGACACGATTGTGCTAATTTATCCATTATTTTACCCTTACCCCAAAAATAGCCGTGAACAAAACTTACCTGCGTAGATCTTGTCATTTTCCAAAAATTTGACTCTTTAGTTTTTTCCCAAAAATCAGGATCATTAGTATCTACTTTTTTACCATCCGGCATCATGGCATTTACAGCCATTTTCAAGAATTTTTCGTGGTCTTTCTTATATACTTGATCCATTCCTTCTTCACTCAAATGTCCCAAATTTAAATTTTTAATCTCATCATCTGTCAAAGCCCGTCCCTTAGACTTCATTAAATTAATCATCTGATCAAATTTTGCACCTTTTTGTGCATCAGACATCGGATTACCGTTTTTATCTAAAAGCGGCAATTTTATAAACTTCTCTCGATATTGAGCCACAGCTTTTGGATTAGGGGCATGATATCGGCCTTTTGAATCCGTACCACCTAAGACATCTCTCTTATGAACAACCAAATGTCCAATTCCGATTGTCGGATGTCCTAAACAATCAACATAAACTTCTCCCGGTCTTCCTTCTACCCCTTTTCCTTCAATTCCTATAAATTTATCTTTAGCAAAATCCAACAATTCATCTTTATCCTTGCATGGCTCCATTGTTTCCGGATTTGGTTCAACATGCTGAGAAGTAGTTTGATCTCTCCTTTTTCTTCTTCCGCCGCTTGTTTGTGTTGCTTGAGCTCTTCTTGCATCACTGCTCATTGTTGCGCGAGTTGAACTTCTTCTTGGCTGCTTTCCCATTGTTTTTTTCCTTATAAAATACATTACCTGATTACTTTATAGCAAAAATTTCCCCTTAAAACAATATTAAAACCCGAATCCCTTAAAAATTTCACAATTTTGCAACATTTTTCAAACACAAAAAACCGCCTTTGTTAAGGCGGTTTATAAACTGGCGCGCTCCGGGCGATTCGAACGCCCGACCCACAGCTTAGAAGGCTGTTGCTCTATCCTGCTGAGCTAGGAGCGCAACATCTATGAATGTAATTCGCACAAAAAACTTCGCTTGTCAATAAATATTTTTTCATTTTTTTCTTGCATTTGTAAAAATACTTATCTACAATAGGTCTGTTTTTATTATAATTATAAATTTATTATCGTTTTATGACAAAAGAAGAAAAAGCCAATCGCGCTAAAATTGCACAGGAATTCCGTGAAGAGATCAGACAGCACGGATTGAAGAACGCCATCATGGGTCTTCTCGATTCAGTAAGTGAAAAGGCCCCGTTGAAGAAAACCGTTCTGGCTCAGCAATGCCGCAAGCCCAACTTTAAAAAGGAATTTGTTGCAGCTTGTGAAGAGATCGGATCCTTCAGTTCTAAGCTCAATCAGAAGATTTGGGCTTTCTATCACGAGGTTGTCAAGAGCTAATCGGCAACAACTGGCAAAACTGGTAAAAACCCACGCTCGTACAAAAAACGAGCCTGGGTTTCTTTTTTTTATAATTTATATTGAAAAATTATTACTTACTCCTATGTATAAAGAAAAACAAAGGAGTATACAATGTTTCAAAAATCTTTTTATAATTTTCTGTTTAGTCTCTTTATTGTTGTTTTAACTGCATTCTTATGCAGTTATTTTAACCGTATCGGCATGCAAAGTTTTTATGATGCCATAAAATTACCCGCTATAACTCCGCCGAATTATGTTTTCCCGATTGCGTGGCTTATTTTATATACCTTGTTAACGTTTGCTTATGCCAAAATCCTTGACAATCGTCAAAATCGACACCTTATATTTCACAGCATTCTTTTTTTACTGAATATGTTGCTGCAAATCATCTGGACTTATGCCTTTTTTGCCAAAGGAATGTTTTTATGGGGATTGGTTATCATCATCCTTCTGGATATTGAAACACTGGTTCTTATGCTGCTGAGCCATAAGCAAAATCGTTCAACAACATTATTACTGATACCGTACATACTCTGGCTACTATATGCAACGGCCATCAACTTCGGCGTATATACCTTAAACGGATCACAGTATGTTTTCTAAAATCTTTTTATAAAAAAAACTGGACATTACTGATCATTTGGGATATTTTAGCTTGACTATGCATAAAACAAGCTAAGGATATAAAAAATGACAGTTGGTGTAAACGAAATACGTAAAACTTTTTTGGATTATTTTGCCAAAAACGACCATAAAATTGTTCCATCGTCTTCATTGGTGCCGGATAATGACCCGACATTAATGTTTACTAACTCTGGAATGGTGCAATTTAAGAATATTTTAGCCGGCAATGAAACACGTGATTACACCCGCGCTGCCACGGCTCAGAAAAGTGTCCGTGCCGGCGGCAAACATAACGACTTAGACAGTGTCGGCTATGATGTACGCCACCACACATTTTTTGAAATGCTCGGCAACTTTTCTTTTGGCGATTATTTCAAAGATTATGCCATTCCTTACGCTTGGGAGCTTTTGACCAAAGAATTTTGCCTGCCGAAAGAAAAATTGGCTGTAACTATTTATCATAATGATGACGAAGCTCACGACTTATGGAAAAAGGTATCCGGCTTGCCGGAAGAGCGGATTATCCGCATTGCCACTAAAGATAATTTCTGGCAAATGGGCGATACCGGCCCTTGCGGTCCTTGTTCGGAAATTTTTTACGATCACGGCCCGGAGGTGTGGGGCGGACTGCCGGGAACACCGGAAGAAGACGGCGATAGATTTATTGAAATTTGGAACTTGGTATTTGACCAATTTGAAGATTTGCCGGATGGTTCACGCATTAACTTAAAACGTCCGTCAATTGATACCGGTATGGGACTAGAACGAATTGCCGCGATTTTACAAGGAGTTCACTCTAATTTTGACACTGACTTATTCCAAAATTTAATCCAAGCCTTATGCAATATAACTCATACCGATCCGAACGGACCGCTCAAAGCCTCTCATAACGTTATTGTTGACCATTTGCGCTCAATCAGTTTTTTAATTGCCGATGGCGTTTTACCTTCCAATGAAGGACGCGGTTACGTTTTGCGCCGGATTATGCGCCGCGCCATGCGTCATTCTTATTTATTGGGCATGAAAGAGCCGATAATCTACAAATTATTACCGGCCTTGCAAAAAGAAATGGGCGATGCTTATCCGGAACTGTACAGCCGCGAAAATCTTATCCGCGAAACCATCGCTATTGAAGAGGAACGTTTCGGCCGTACTTTGGATAAAGGTATGAAATTATTGGAAGATGAAATCGCTAAAATCCCTCAGGGCGCAAAACTCAGCGGTGAAACAGCTTTCAAACTTTATGATACATACGGTTTTCCGCTTGATTTAACTCAAGATGCCTTAACAAGCCCAAATCTTGAGGTTGATGTTGCCGGATTCGATGCTTGTATGGCCAAACAAAAAGAAGAAGCCCGCAAAAACTGGGCCGGCTCCGGCGATGAAGGCACGGCCAAAATTTGGTATGAACTGCAAGATAAGGTTGGGGCAACGGAATTTTTAGGATATAATACCTTAAAATCTGACGGCCAAATTGTAGCGCTGCTTCAAAATGACCGTGAAGTAAATGAAGTAAATTCCGGCCGTTTTGAACTTATCGCCAATCAAACGCCGTTTTACGGTGAATGCGGCGGTCAAGTCGGAGACATCGGCACGATTCGCTCAGCCGATTTTACCGCTAAAGTTATTGACAGCAAACGCAAATTAAATGACATTTTTGTTCATATTTGTGAACTGCAAAGCGGTACGGTAAAAGTCGGAAAGTTTGCTTCATTTGAAGTAGATAAAGATAATCGTTGCCGCATTTGCGCCAATCACTCGGTTACCCACTTGGCACATAAAGCTTTAAAGCTGGTTTTAGGAGATCATGTTGCCCAAAAAGGTTCGTTAGTTGAAGGAGAAAGAATGCGTTTTGACGTATCTCATCCTAAACAAATTACCGCCGAACAAATCCGTCAGGTTGAAAACATCGTTAACGAGCAGATTCGTAATGACTTGCCGGTCTGCACGGTTATTATGAATAAAGATGAAGCGGTAAAAAGCGGTGCAATGGCATTGTTTGATGAGAAATATGGCGAAGATGTTCGCGTTGTTACCATGGGAGATGAAAATCAGCCGTTTTCACGAGAATTATGCGGCGGCACTCATGTTCAATCCACCGGTCACATCGGCTATTTTCACATATTATCGGAATCGGCCGTAGCCGCCGGTGTGCGTCGTTTAGAATGCGTTACCGGTTTAAGTGCCGACGAATATGTCCGTCATATTGAAGACAAATTGCATCATATTGCCAATAACTTGAAAACAAATGTTAACGACTTGGAAAATCGCATAAACAATATGATAGAAGAACGTAAAAAACTGGAAGCTGAAATTTTTAATCTGAAAAAACAATTAGCTGGTGGCCAATCATCATCGCAAAATGACAGCGAAACCGTAAACGGCGTTAAGTTTATGGGTAAAATGGTCAGCGGTGCTCATCCTAAAGAATTAAAAGCCTTTATTGATGATATAATGCCGAATTTCGGCTCTGGCGTTATTGCCCTTTGTTCAGACAAAGACAATAAAGCCTCTATCGTTGTCAGCGTCAGTAAAGACCTTATAAACAAATATAATGCTGTTGACTTGGTACGCGCCGCGGCAGCGGTAGTAAACGGCAACGGCGGTGGCGGACGAGCTGATATGGCGCAAGCCGGAGGCAGCGATATAACAAAAATCAATGAGGCATTACAAAAGATTAAATCGTTGATATAAGGACGATATAAACGATGTTTTGGCAACGTTGCTTTTTGAAAAAACATAAAATAGATGTTTCTATATATTGCGTCTTGTTTATGCTGTACAATCTTTTAGCATTTAACAGTGTCTTTTTTCACCAAGTTTATATCGCTACCCATAGTTATTTATTTTGTTTAGGTACTTTTGCTGTTGTTTGGGCTTTAGGCACAATAGGTTGTTTGTTACTTTTTTACAAACACACGTTTAAAATTTTCTCTTGGATATTTTTGATAGTAAACAGCAGTCTGTATTATTTTATCAAAACCTACCATATCTCTATTGAAGAGGAAATGTTGCGCAATGCTTTACAAACCAACTTAGTTGAAAGCACTGATTTATTAAACGGAACATGGTTCTTGTATGTTTTTATTTTAGGAATTATTCCGGCATTGGTAATCAATCGTTTAAGTTTAAGTGAAAATCGTATATGGAGGCACAGAGTTATTACAATACTTTGTTGCCTTTTGATTGTATTTACGATTATTTTTGCCAATATTTCTACGGTTATTCCTACGGTACGTAATCATAAATCGACTAAATATTTTTTATTACCGGTAAATTACATCAGTGCGATAATATCGACGGTCAAACATTCATATCGTCAAAACCATGAATTTATACAAATTGATACCGATTCGCAATTTACCAAATATTGGTCTGGAGATAAAAAGCTGTTAGTTATATTTATTGTTGGAGAAACCGCGCGGGCGGCAAACTTTTCACTTAACGGCTATTCTCGCCCCACCAATTCTCCGTTAAATTCTTATTTGCATAATATCATAAACTACCCTCACGCCTATTCGTGCGGCACCTCAACAGCTGTTTCTGTACCTTGCATGTTTTCGTCGCGCAATCGTTCGGATTTTAATCCGTCGGAATCCGCTTTTACTGAAAATGTTTTAGATATTGTGCAAAAAAACGGTTATCGTGTTTTATGGATTGAAAATAACAGTGATTGTAAGTATGTTTGCGATCGTGTTGAACAAAAAATCCCATGTAATGGACCAAAGGGAACATGCCGTGATGAAATCATGCTGATGAATTTAGATAAAACCATCCAACAAAGTGATCATAACACAATGCTTTTAATGCATCAAATCGGTAGCCATGGTCCGAAATATTATAAACGTTATGACAAAAAATCGGCTAAATTCAAGCCAACTTGTAATACTGAAAAGATAAATAAATGTTCGACTGAAGAACTGATTAATACTTACGATAATACCATAGTTTATACTTCACAATTTATTGCTGATACCATTCGTAAAACTCAAAAGAATGCTCATGCTTATAACATTGTATTGTTTTACGTTTCCGATCATGGAGAATCTTTAGGCGAAAACGGTTTATATTTACACTCTGCGCCATATCGCATAGCACCCAAAGAACAAACTCATATTCCGTTTTTTGTCTGGGCGGAAGATCAAACTTGGCAAAACCTGCATATAAACAAAGAATGCCTGCAAAAATCTACCGACAAAACAATCACTCATGATAACATTTTTCACACTCTTTTAGGTTTAAGTGGCATAAAAACGTCTATATATAACCCGCAACAAGACCTTTTTGCGCCGTGCCGCCAATAAATTTTAACAAAAAACTTGACTTTGACAAAAAAATCCGTATAAAGGATTCAGTCAAATTAATTATTAATTAAATTTTTATTTTATGCAAAAATCTATTTGTTCATCAAAGTTAAATAGTTTGCTGGCCGATGCCAAAGCATCTGTTGCCTTAGCAACCGTTCAAAGTGAAGACGTTGTTGCGGAGGATACCCGCCTTTCAAAGATTTCGTTGCGTTCCGAATTTGCCGGACATCCGGTTGGAAGTCCTTTTTACGCTTTTGTGAAGCGTTCAGGTAAACTTTTCTGTGTTATTGACCTCAAGAGCGGGGCAATAATTATAGTTGGAAACGACAACATTGCATCTTTAACAAACGTCAAAGACAATTTCGAAGTAGACGGCATCTGCTACGGCCTCAAAGATACCATTAACGGTTGGCCGCGTTACCGTGCTCTGTGTGCTCTTAAGCGCA
>CADBPX010000042.1 GCA_902796625.1 uncultured Pseudomonadota bacterium | reverse complement strand
AGTGAGGATAATCCCACCGAGCTCACCAACATAAGCATGCAAAAATTGTTTTTTCTACTTGGAAGTAAAACATATAATTCATTCTGCAAAAAACATTTTATACAAAAATATTGACAAATACATTTGAATTGATTAGAGTAAGGTAATTCAAAAATATTTAATGTTAAATTTTTTTATTTTATTTTTATGAAAAAGGTAATTTTTTTCGCTATGCTTGCCGTAGCTTTTTGTGTATGTCATGTGCATGCACAAAACAACGTTGAAACAGACACTGTTGCAAACGTCATCAACAGAGAGGTACCGCCCCCTTGTAACTGTGTTAACCAAGTGCTGCCTACTCCTCGCAGTGATGATAACGAAGAGATGTCTAACCCTTGTGGTGATGATAACGAAGATGTGTCTGAGCTTGCCGATGGCAATGCGAAAGCTATTGCTTCTCCTCGACCTGCCCCAAAGCATGGAATGTACAGAAAGAATGATGTTCCTGCCTTCAAAAGTGACAACTATGAAGATGTTGCCGGCATGGTGGGGCATTTTAACTCTTTAGCATTGGCTAACCAAGCGAGTTCTACCGATGATTATAAAAACATACTTTTTCCGGTTGAAGGAAAAAGCAAGTTTATGCAAAAGCATCACGTAACGCAACGCTTGGAAATATCAATGATTGTCGGAAAAGATAAGAACGAAAATATCGAAGAAGATGCATCATCTGATTTTCAAGACAACAGTGACGGAGTTGACAACTTATCAAAGTACGAAAACAAAACCAACTTTGGTTTGAACATTGGTTATAGTTTGGTTTTTGTACCCGGCCATATTGAGGGCGATCAACTTCGTCTGAACAAGTTTGGCTTCGGCTACAGCGCCGGATTGGTAGCATCGTTTGACAAACAGGACTATTATGGCGTTACCTGCGACTTTCTGTTGAAACTTGGTGTTGAAACCGGCAATGGACATCAGATGGGAATTGGAATCGATGCTTTAGTCGGAACCGGAAAATCCTGCGGAAACTTGTATTATTCCGGATTAGATGATAGCAGCGGCAACAATGAACCGGCAGACGAAAGTGTCTATGAAGATTGGGCCGAACCATATACCGCTTGGTGTTTCAAATATGGAGCCCAACTCTGGGTGCGCAGTAACTTGCTACGTACCAGTTTGAGCAACACTGACATCAGATTATTTGCCAGATATGTTTATTCGGTAAACCCCAATAACATAAATGAATTAGAAAAATATGGCATTGATGATGTCTGGTCCGGAGAAAGTTGGCAGTTTGGCATAACGTTCTGTTACTCTTTTTAACGCAAAAAAATCCTCACAATCTGTGAGGATTTTTTTGTTCTACTACTTTGAATAATCATTCCCGACGCAAAGCTATATCTAAAACTTCGGAAGCCGCAGATACCGGAATAATTTTCATACCATTTTTCACATTATCTGGAATTTCTGTTAAATCTTTAACGTTTTCTTGCGGAATAATCACCGTTTTGATACCGCCGCGCAAAGCCGCTAGCAATTTTTCCTTAAGACCTCCTATCGGTAAAACCCGTCCCTGTAAAGTGATCTCTCCGGTCATAGCTACATCATTACGCACCGGCGTTTTGGTAAACACGGATACTAATGTTGTATACATTGCTATTCCCGCAGAAGGACCATCTTTCGGTGTTGCCCCTTCCGGAACATGTACGTGGATATCTGTTTTATCAAAAACCTCTGGCTCAATTCCCAAATCTTTTGAATGGGCTCGAACAACGGAATAAGCAGTTTCAATAGATTCTTTCATCACTTCACCCAGCTTACCGGTCTGTGTAACTTTTCCTTTACCCGGCATATCAACGGCCTCAATAAACAATATGTCACCGCCGACTTCTGTCCACGCTAAGCCTGTTGTTACCCCAATATGATCTTGTTTTTCCGCCTCGCCATAGCTGAAACGTTTAACTCCGAGATATTTTTCCAAATTTTTCGGTGTAACTTCAATCGTAACACATTTATCTTTATCCAAAAGAATTTCTTTGGTAGCTTTCCGAGCAATTGTTGCCAATTCACGTTCCAAATTACGCACTCCTGCCTCACGGGTATAGTAACGAATAATATCCCGAATTGCATCATCGGTAACAATTAACTCCGAACATTGCACGGCATTTTCATCAAAAACTTTTTGCAATAAATGTCGTTTGGCTATTTCTACTTTCTCATCTTCGGTATATCCGGACAAGCTGATAATTTCCATACGATCCAATAACGGACGCGGCATATTATATGAATTTGCCGTTGTCACAAACATAACATCGGAAAGGTCATAATCAACTTCCAGATAATGATCATCAAAAGTATTATTTTGCTCCGGATCCAAAACCTCAAGCAAGGCCGAGCTCGGATCGCCGCGCCAATCGTTCCCCAATTTATCGATTTCATCGAGTAAAAACAGCGGATTTGATGTTCCGGCTTTTTTCATAGATTGCAGAATTTTTCCCGGCATCGCGCCGATATAAGTACGCCGATGCCCGCGGATTTCCGCCTCATCACGCATACCGCCCAGCGAAGCACGCACAAAAGTACGATTCGTTGCCCGTGCGATTGAACGCCCCAACGATGTTTTTCCCACTCCCGGAGGGCCGACTAAACATAAAATAGGAGCCTTTAAACGTTTTGAACGCGATTGTACAGCCAAATACTCCACAATACGCTCTTTTACTTTTTCCAATCCGTAGTGATCTTCGTCCAAAATAGCAATAGCCTTAGCCAAGTCCTTATTTAATTTTGTTTTTTTATCCCACGGCAAATCTAATAACCAATCCAGATAGTTGCGAATAATTGAACTTTCCGGAGTACTGTTGCCCATATTACGCAATTTTTTCAGCTCGGCCAATGCCTTCTCACGTGCCTCTTTGGAAAATCTGGTTGCATTAATTCTTTTCAGATAAGAAGAATATTCATCTTCGCCGTCGCCTTGATTCAATTCCTTTTGAATAGCCTTCATTTGCTCATTCAAATAGTACTCTTTCTGGCTTTTTTCCATTTGTTTTTTAACGCGATCTTTAATACGATCTCCGGCTTCCAGAACAATAATTTCCGTATCTATCATCTGCAACAGCTTATTAAGGCGATCTTGCAGATTATTCGCTTCCAACAGAACCTGCCGGTCTTTAGTTTTAAGGTTCAGATGCGATGCGATGGTATCGGCCAATTTATCATATTCGCTGATTTGCTTAACCGAATGCAAAACATCTGGTGAAAACTTTTTATTAAGTTTAATATATTCCTCAAATTGACTGATAACGGCGCGAGCCCAGCTTTCCATATCGGTTTCTTTGCCTTTTTTCTGCGGATAATTTTCGATTTCGGCCAAGAAGAAAGTCTTTTTATCGGTAATATTTTTAACTTTTATACGCTCGATTCCTTCCACTAATATTTTAACAGTACCATCAGGCAAACGCAGCATTTGCAAAATATTACCCAATGTCCCGACTTTATACATATCCTTTACTGTCGGATTCTCAATTTCCGGATCTTTTTGCATAATCAAGGCAATCTGCAAACCCTTATCATTCGCATATTGCACCGCTTCGATTGATTTTTCGCGACCGACAAAAATCGGCATAATCATGCGCGGATAAACCACTACATCGCGCAGCGGCAAAACCGGCAAAGACAATATTTTTTTATTTTTCTTTTCTTTTGGCTCAATATTATCCGACATATTTTCACTCCGTTAAAACATCTTTATAATATATAGGTTAGGTTTGCGTCCGCGACAATAGGCAGGCAATATTTTTCCCAAATTTTATTTTATAATATTGCTAACGTTTTGATATTATCGGAAAAATATTTTGCAATACCGCGAGTTATAAATTCTCGCAACAGCACAGCATCTGCAACAGAGATATCACAAATTCGGAAAAGTTCATTATTGCTTAACTGCGCAATATACCTTTCAAAAGCTAATATCTGATTGGTTTGTGCTGAAAAATAAATACCATCGATATTAGAATTTTCATTCACAAACTTGTTAAAAAGATCAGAGGAAATTTTTTGTAATTCATCACTTGTCATCTTACACCTGCCGTGTAAGATATATTTCTTATATAAAACAGAGTCAATAATAAAATTATTATTTATAACAAGATTTTTCTATTTTGTGTTACGTATCTTGTTTTCTATTGAATTTTCTATATATTTATCCATTTTTTGCATTAAAGCCGTAGCCGCGCGAGAAAGAAGTTTGCGAATAAGTGTATCGGCAACTTCCTGTTCATTTTTACTTGCCGCAAACAAAATAAAGTGGTTCTGCCGCTCGTTTAAAGGCAAAAAATTATCATCACGGCGCGCAATAATTTCCAACTCAACAATCATTTTCATCTTATGATTCTGACTGTCTATTTCATCAACTTCAGCCTGAATCAAGCGCGGCAATAAAATATAATCAGCCAAATCCATTTTATCGGTTACATAAAAGTAATCGCTCTGTGCCATCAAACCGGTAAGATATTCGCTATAATGCGACGTTTCGGTACCATTCCAAAAATTCATCTCGCTGATATAAATAAGCTTCTGTTCATCAGGATTTTGCGGTTTTATAGCCATTTTAGCTTTAATTTCTTCGACAGCTTCAATAATCTGTGCATCCTGCGGAGCATCGCTTTGCTTATATTCTTCCACCAATTGAGCCAACTCATCGGCGCTTATCTGTACAACTCCCTTAATTCTGACGCAAACCCGAGATTCATTTTCCAGTGTAACCTGATGTTTGATATCTTTCAAGTTTTCATCAATAATACGATAAGTTATCAAATCGCCGGCATGTTCACTTAAATCCGGATAATTTCTCTGCAGAATTCCCGATAGCTTAACCGCGCTCATACAGGCCTTATCTATGGCTCGATTCTCGGCAGTTTGCTTATCGTCATTTGCCTGCCGATCATCACAAGCACTGGCTTCCACACTTTGCGACACATATTCTTCAGCTGTCGCCTGAAATCCGAAAAAAGTACCTGCTAAGAGCAAAATAGCTATTTTAGAAAACTTGCTTACCACCAGCTTCTATCTCCTTGTGCTTGGTGAATAATCTCACTCCACTCACCGATCAGATGTCCGTCTTTAGCTTTAAGAAAGATATCATACTTAATCGCCGGAACGGTTTTAGTAGCTGTATCATACCAATCTGCCGCACTGGTTACCACATAATCAGCCTGATTGCGATCCTCCATTACCAGCACATTACTGATATTTGAAAACCTCTTTTTCAGAGTTGAAGTTCCTTGCTCAATTCCTCCCGGCAAATCACGAGATTTCAGATCAGCCTTATCAACATAAATCCGCATTGTTCCGGCTTGTTTATATAAAGCCTCGGCCTCTTTCAACATGGAATTAACCGTACGATTGGCTGAAATTACATAAATTTCCGGTGCATCAGGCACATAAGTTTTAACTTCACCGCCGATCGGTTGATCATCGCAACACGGACGCCGACGGCGGTTATTGGTTACGGTTTCGACCACACGCGGTTTTAATACCATTGGTTCCGGCGCATTTACACACGGATTATTCGGCATGCATGAATAAGAACACGGCACGGCCACATTCGCAACCACCGGCTGTTCTACCACAACAGCTTCGGATTTTACCGGAGTCGTTTCAACCTTGCGTTTTTGTGCACAACGTTCATTACAACATCCGGTCAGCACCACTAAAACGCTTAACATTCCCCAAACGGCTATATTTTTCATCTTAATCTCCTTACAGACTATCTTATACTGCAGATTAAACCTTTTACCTTAAAAATAGATTAATAATCTAAAACAACTATTGCGAAATCAGAAAAAAATAATTAGAATTTGCTTCAGTTAAAGTATGGAGGCTGTAAATGTTGATTACATTTTTAGTACTGATTACACCGCTTTTGATCTTGATTCGCCCATTGCAACGCAATCGTTTTTTTGTCTTATATTTTGCCTTGATGATGTTGGCAGCTTATTTAACGGAGACATATTTGTTTCAAGTTGCGATGTTTTCGGCAAAATCTTTCTTGCTTTTCATTGTTTACCACTTAATCTGTATCAATTTAGTAACATTTTGCGCTTATGGCGCTGACAAACGCGCGGCTCAGCGCGGCGATTGGCGGATTCCCGAAGCTCATTTGCACGCTTTGGAATTTTTGGGCGGCTGGATCGGCGCCTTCGTTGCTCAAAAATTCTTCCACCATAAAAACAAAAAACGCAGCTATCAGGCTATGTTTTGGCTGATGTTGATTTTTCAGGGCGCCGCTGTATATTTTATTTTGCAATACTTAAATTTAATTTAGGAGTTTTAACATGAAATTTTCCGCACTTTTACTTTCGCTTACCTCTCTCTTGGCAACTGCCGCACAAGCAGATCCGTTGCTTTTATCCAGCAAAGGCAATACATTATCTTTAAGCATTTATAATCAGAATATTGCCTTGGTAAAGGATTCGCGAACGACCAACTTGGCTAACGGCATCAATGATATTATATTTGACGGCGTTGCCCAAAAAATTCAACCGGAAACAGCGTTGATTTACGGTGACGGCATCAAGGTATCCGAACAAAATTACAATTACAATCTGATGTCTTATGAAAATTTCATTAAACAATCGGTCGGACAAGAAGTCAACACGATACGGCAAAACCCGACAACCGGAGAAAACATATATGAACGCGCCACAATTCTGGGTTATGCCGACGGGCAATTAATTTTACGCTTTCCCTATGGCATCGACACAAAATTTCCGGGCCGCATCGTCTTTAACCAAATTCCGGCCGGATCTAGCAATAAGCCGACTTTAGAAGCTCGAATCAATGCTGTAAACGGCGGTAATAAAACGCTTAATTTGGCCTATTTAACCGACGGCATTAATTGGAAAACCGATTATGTTGTCCATGTTAATTCCCCGACCAATTTAGATCTAACCGGTTGGGTAACAATCAATAACGAATCCGGTGTTGATTATGAAAATGCCAAAATTCAACTAATTGCCGGAGATGTTAACGTGGTACGCGATTTCGTTCGTCCACGCATGATGCTGATGGCGGCAAAAGGTATGAATGACAGTATAGCAAACAGCATAGAAAGTGTTGAACCGGAAACTTTGAGCAGCTATGAACTTTATACTCTGCCGACGACAACTTCAATCAAAGACCATCAGACCAAGCAAATTGCTTTATTAGAAAAGAAAGATGTTAAATACAAACGTGAATTCAATTTAACCTCTCCTTTCTATTTCAATATCCATTCCAGCAGTGATGAATTTGAAAAACTGCATCCGGCAATCACCTATGTTTTGAACAACAAAGCCGAGGATAATTTAGGTATTTCACTGCCGGCCGGCACGATTCGTTTTTATGAAAAAGATAAATCCGGAAACTTGCAATTTATCGGCTCTAACCGCATCAACAATACGGCCAAAGAAGATACTCTGCGCCTTAATCTGGGGCAGGCTTTCAATATTACCGCCAGTGGTAAAATTACCGCCAATCAGCGCAAAGAATTAAACCAGACCATGTTACCGAATAAATGTTTCCGCGTAAAATTTCAGCGTTCATACGATGTAGAAATAACCGTTAATAACGCTGAAAATAGCAATAATACGGTTATCTTAAGCCAAAATTTTCCGCAGGATTACAAGATTATCAAGGAAAATTTTAAGAGCGTAGAGAAAAATCACAGTGAACGCCAATGGGACATTTCTGCAGCTAAAAACAGTAAAGAAACACTGAAATACACAGTTGAAATTATTTATACGGAAAATAGATGTGATTAATCGGCAACCGTATTTTATAAAAAAAGCTCGTATTTCGACGGGCTTTTTTTATTGCATATTTAGACAAATTGTTTTACAATGAAAGAGATAAAAATAAGGATTGTGTTTTACGAATTTAGTTATTAATTGACGTTGTTAGTTGATGGCAAATTTGTTGATACATTTCTTAAAATTCTGAATGTTTAACTTTTTAATCATAGATTTTATGAAAGCTTTAATTAACAAGTACGCCGTCGAGATCGTGGCCGGCGTGGAGATTGCAATTCTTTTTGTTCTTGCTGTATGTGTCTTTAATGCCTTCTGGCATATGGTACACGCCATCGCCATTGTCGGCATTGGCATGCTTGCCTGGTATAGCAAGAACTGGGCAAAAGAAAAGCGAATACAATCGCTGTTAACGGCACTTCTGGGCTTTTATACCCTTGTCTATGCCGCCGTAACGATTGACGGAGCTGAAGCCTCCACCACTGCCATAAAAGGCGTATTGTTATCGTTCGCTCTGACCATGTGCGTAGCGATAACTGCTATCATCAGTGCAAAGACTGCCAACTGGGCTGAAACTGGTCTTAAAGTTTGCCTGATAGGTATCTTGGGAACTCTTGCGCTGTTTTGTATGATGTTATTATGTAACATCATACCCAGCGAGCTTCTGGTAAAAACAACAATTTTACTGGAGGCAGTACTGACGGTGTTATTCTTCTATCTGTCGGCAAAAAGATCTGTGCCACTGAAAGAAGATGATGAAAAAAAGAGCGAAAACTAACAACGCAAAAACAGCTTGACCTTCGTGGTCAGGCTGTTTTTTTATTATCAAACGAATTTATTTTACTAAAAGTGATATAACATACCGACGGCAACCTCTTTCAAATCGTCAAGTTTTTTGGCGCCGACATACGAATAACGTCCGACCACGCGCATTGCCCAATGCTGATCAAAATCATATTGCAAACCTAAACCGGCACGATAACCGACGCGATTGAATGATGACTGCGGCAAATTCTTAAATTTCGGGTGATAAATTGCCGTACCAACGGTGCCCAACAACCCGAGTTTACTGCACATTATCGGATATTTGCCATACAAATCCAACGCATATGCGGCAACTCTGTTTTTAACGCGGCGACCATCTATCGGACTACGCCCCTTTAAATCTCCCGATTGTTGATAAGAAAACTCCAGATCCCAATTTTGATAAAACTGCATACCTAAATCGACCTTTCCGGAATTATAGTTGTCCTTCAAATTTCTGGCCAAACCGCTTTGATGGGCGTGAGAATAAACATACTCACCACCGATATACGGATCAATTACATGCCGATTCCACGTCATAGCTTCGGCATTGGCTGCCGTTAACATTGCCACACTGGATAACAATAAAAGTTTTTTCATATTTATCTCCATTTATAAATGTTAATTTATACTGCTTAAAGCAGATATTCCGCTCTGTATATAAGCGTAAAAAACCTTTTTTAAATAGTGACAAGGCAAAAAAACATTTCTATAATCGGCCTTGTTAAAAGGAGAAAATATGTTGATATGCCCTGCAAATAATTGCTCAAAATGTCCGCGACTTGTTGATTTTCGCCGCCAAAATCAGCTAAAGTTTCCGCTCTATCATAATGCTCCGGTCGAATCATTCGGGGATTTATCGGCCCAAATTTTGATCGTCGGCTTGGCTCCGGGGCTTAATGGTGCCAATCAAACCAATCGTCCTTTTACAAATGACTATGCCGGTGATATTCTTTATCCGTCGCTTAAGAAATACGGTTTTGCTTATGGAGAATACCAAAAAGTTAAAAATGACGGCTTTACCTTAAATAACGTTCGCGTAACCAACTGTGTACGTTGCGTGCCGCCGCAAAACAAAGTTATCGCTCAAGAAATAGCCTCTTGCCGCCCATTTTTGCAAGATGAAATTGCCCATATGCCAAATTTAAAAATTATATTATGCCTCGGTTCGGTTTCACACGGTGCGGTTCTGCAAGCGCTGAACTATACCAAATCCGCTTATAAATTTGCGCATGGTGCCGAACACTTTCTGCCGCGACATAAATTGATTTTATTGGATTCATACCACACGTCACGTTATAACATTAACACCGGCGTTTTAACTATGGATATGTTTGAAAAAATCATTGCTCGTTTGCCGGAACTTATAAAAAAATAACATTTTTACAAATCCTAATATTTTTTTTATCTTTTCACTTTATTATATATAAGCTGAAAAGGAAAAGTTCATGTTGAGAAAATTGTTGATTATAATATTGATGGCTGTGGGCTTAATCACCTCCCTTCCGGTGTGTGCCGCTGAAAATATTAAATCAACCGCACATACTAAAGTTCAACTTTTTACTAACGGCAAAAATGAAATTATTGTCCGCATGAACATTGCACCGCAATGGCATATTTCGTGGCAAAATCCCGGTGACGTCGGTTTGCCGACAACTTTGACGCTTTCCAACGGACAAGCACGAATTATCAATCAATCTGTTCCGCAAATTCGCCGTATTTATGAGGTTATGGATGAATATATATATGAAAATTCGGCTTATTACCATCTTAACATTCCTTCATTTAACGAAAATACACTCAATGTATTCTTTGTTGAATGCAATGATGTTTGTAAGCAGGAAAACTTACATTTCAATATTGATGATTTAGCAATTAGCTCGACTGAAGATTGGCAAAAAATTAAAGCTCAAGCAGAACAAACTTTTCCGCAAAAGATAAAACTTACCAGTCCGCAAAATGACAACCGCCTGCTGTTTGAACAAACATCAGATGCCAAAATTTTATTTATTCCGACAACTGCAAATATTATTGACAAAGACAGCATCAAGTTGGTACCCCAAAGAAATAAAACCGAAATCAGTTGGCAAAACACCGCTGACAACAAACTTAAACAAGCCCTGATAATAGACGGCGACAAGTCTTTTTTGGCAGACATTATATACACTGATTTATCTCGTTTTTCGTTACTATATATCATAGTTTTAGCTTTTCTCGGCGGCATAATTTTAAACGCCATGCCTTGCGTATTTCCGATTCTCAGCCTGAAAATATTTACGCTTATCCGTGAACGACACTTAAAAAGACGTTGGCCGCATGCTATAGGTTATATTTTGGGAGTAATTTTTTGCTTTATGATTTTAGCCTGCTTCTTAGTAATGCTGAAAAGACAGGGAGAAGCAATTGGCTGGGGTTTTCAGCTGCAATCGCCGTGGTTTGTCGGCATTATGGGAGCAATTTTTTTAATTTTATTTTTCTTTATGATAGACTGGTGGCATTTTCCGAGTATTGCAAGTCGCCGACTTCATCGTGCCGCTGGATTAAATGCTTTTACGACCGGCTTTTTTGCCGTATTAATTGCCAGCCCATGCACCGGCCCGTTTATGGGAGCGGCCATCGGATACGCTTTTATGCAGAGCACTCTGGTTTTATATAGTGTATTTTTGGCTCTGGCTTTGGGTTATGCTTTACCTTACGCTCTGATTGTTTTATATCCGCGTATTATCAGCCGCATAATGCCCAAACCGGGAAAATGGATGCACCGAATAAAAATTATCTTATCAGTTCCGATCTTAATGACGAGTCTATGGCTGTTTTCAGTCTTAGGTGCCCAAATTCATTCTAACTGGCATAGTTCTGAAGCGCAAAAATTATCTTGGAAAACCTATAACGCTGCTGAAATTGAAGAACTTGCCGCACAAAATGAAAAGATTTTAATTGATTTTACTGCAGATTGGTGTTTGACCTGTCAGTTTAACGAAAAAATATTATTTAATTCGGAAAAATTCCGAAATTACGTACAAGAAAATAACATTCATTTGTACAAAGCCGATTTAACCCAAGACAACGATGAATACAATCAAGCGCTGAGTTCATATGGACGCGACGGTATTCCGTTATATGTATATTATCATAATGGAAATTTTGAAATTCTGCCGGTATTTTTCCGCTTATCGAGTTTAAAAAAATAAATAATTGCCAATGTTTTTTCTCAAATTGATATTTTATTATTGACTTTCGATTTATTTCGCGCTAAAAAGTCCCTTGCGTATGGCGGATGTAGCTCAGTTGGTTAGAGCGCTGGTTTGTGGTACCAGATGTCGAGAGTTCAAGTCCCTTCATCCGCCCCAGATAACACGGCTCCCTTTCGGGAGCTTTTTTGTTATCTGTGGGTGGTGGAAGATGTAAAAAACAAAAAAATCGAAGATGCCCTGGCCTCACTT
>CADBPX010000041.1 GCA_902796625.1 uncultured Pseudomonadota bacterium | reverse complement strand
TGCCGGTTTGCGCGCCGGTCGGGCGCACGCCAGTTTGCTCGATGGTATAATGGTTGAGGCATACGGAAATATGACGCCGATTGCTCAGGTGGGAACTATCGGAGTGCCGGATGCACGTACGCTTTCCGTTAATGTTTGGGACAGGGGATTACTGAAAAGTGTTGAAAAAGCTTTGCGTGAGAGCGATTTGGGATTAAACCCGATGAATGACGGCCAGACGATTCGCATACCGATTCCTCCGCTCAGTGAAGAGCGTCGTAAAGAGTTGGTTAAAATTGCCGGTAAGTATGAAGAACAGGGAAAAGTTGCTATTCGTAATATTCGTCGTGATGCTATGGACGAAGTAAAAAAAATGAAAAAAGATGCTCTGATTTCTGAAGATGATGAGAAAAAATATAATAATGATATTCAGAAATGGACCGATGATGCTGTTAAGAAAATAGACGAACTCTATGCGGCAAAAGAAAAAGATATTATGCAGGTTTAAGGCTTATTATTGTGATAGAACAGAACTTACAACATATAGCTTTTATTATGGACGGCAATCGTCGTTGGGCTAAAAATAAAAACTTGCCGATTGCTATGGGGCACCGTCAGGGGGCCGAAACTTTAATTAAAATTGCCAAAGCTGCTAAAGAAATGGGAATAAAGTATATGACAGTATATGCTTTTTCAACCGAAAATTGGCAACGCGATAAAAAAGAAGTTGACGGCTTAATGGACCTGTTAAGGCATTATTTACAAAATAGTTTTAAGGAACTGCAGGATAATAATGCTAAAATAATTTTTATCGGTGAACGCTATATGTTGGCGCCGGATATCATTGAAAAAATGCGCGAAATTGAGAATGATACGGCACAAAATGATGATGTTACCCTATGTGTAGCTTTAAGCTACGGTGGGCGACAGGAAATTGTTCATGCGGCGAAGAGCTTGGCACTCAAAGTGGCGCAGGGAAAGCTGAACGCGGATGATATCGATGCGCAAAAGTTGGCGGCCGAATTATATACTGCGGATTTGCCGGATCCGGATTTGTTGGTTCGTACCAGCGGAGAACAACGGGTTAGCAACTTTTTGCCGTGGCAGTTGGCATATACGGAAATGTATTTTTCACCGACTTTATGGCCGGATTTTACAAGTGAGGAATTGAAAAAAATTATACAAGATTATAACCAAAGGGAGAGAAGGTATGGTAAGTCGTAAATTTGGAGCTATAACAAAAAGAATATTGGCCGCAATCGTGATGATTCCGATTGCTATTGAAGCGTTATATCTGGGGAGTCCGTTTATTGAAGTTGTGGCTGTGATTGTCGGCGGCTTGCTGGCTTGGGAATGGGCTAATATGTTGGCACCGGCTCATACTTCTTCTTATTACGTAACGGCCTATATGATGAGCTTGGCTACGGCTATTTGGGGTTACACATCGTCATTGACCCTTCCGATGGTGGTAGTTGTTTCGCTGTTTGTTTGGTTTATCGCTTACAAAGAAAAACATCGTTTTTTGCTCACGCTCGGTGTTCCGTATATTTCAATCGGCTTAGGTTCGTTGGTTTGGATGTATTTGTCGTTTGATCCGAGTGAAGGTAATTTTGATCCGCAATATAATTACAGCTTTATTATGACATTGTGGTTCTTCCTGATGGTTTGGAGTATGGATATCGGCGGTTTGGTGGTCGGTGCAAACTTGCGCGGCCCGAAGTTAGCGCCGAAAATAAGCCCGAATAAAACATGGTCCGGTCTGTTCGGCGGAATTGTGTTGGCAGTATCGGCAAGCATTATATTTATGTATGTCTGTGCTGAAGTTTTAGAGATTCCTTTCTATGATTTCAGTAAATTCCGCTATATTTCTTTTTCTTACAAACCATTGCAGATGGATTATGAATGGAATGTGAATAGTCAGCTTTTCTACGCAATTCTGGCAATATTTGTAGCAATTTTAGCCCAAATTGGCGACCTAATAGAGTCGGCAATTAAGCGGATTGCCGGCGTTAAGGATTCTTCTAAATTAATTCCTGGTCACGGCGGGGTGTTTGATCGTATCGATGGACTGATTTTTGCGTCACCTTTTGTTTATTGGTTCTTTACGTATATTCTGTAAGGTGGAAAAATGAGTATAGTTATCAATACATTGTACTACATTATCCCGTTTATCGTTCTTCTGGGAATTTTGGTTTTTGTTCATGAATACGGCCACTTTATAGTCGCACGCATTTTAAAAGTAACTGTAACCGATTTTTCTATCGGCTTCGGTAAAACATTGTGGAGCCGTAAAGATAAAAAAGGAACAAATTGGAAAGTCTCGGCCATTCCTCTCGGCGGATATTGTCAGTTTTTGGGTGATGCCGACGCATCTTCTTCAACAGTTGCCGATATGTCAGCATTAAGTGCTGAAGAAAAAGCCGGTGCTTTTCCGTTGCAAAAGCCATGGAAAAAATTGCTGATTGCTCTAGCCGGTCCGGTTTTCAACTATTTGCTGGCAATTGTTATCTTTATTGCGCTGTTTTACAGTATCGGCCGGATGGTCTTTCCGCCGGTTGTCGGTGAGGTTATCGCTGATGGTGCGGCCGCTCGTGCCGGTATTGTCGCCGGAGATAAAATTGTTAAAATCAATGGTGCGGATACACCGGATTTTAACGCTATAAGTACGGAAGTTTCCTTGGCTGATCAGGATAATATTACGGTTATGGTTGAGCGTCCGATGAGTGCCGAGCTTACTGCGGAAGAAATGGCTTTTTCGGTTAACGGGGAAAATAAAAAAGAACGGATTATCGGCTTGCTCTCTCTGCCGGTTTCCGAAGATAATCCGCAAGAAGCTGCAGCGCCGACGGTGGTTGGTAACGTAGTGACCGGAAGTGCCGCTGATAAGGCCGGATTTTTACGCGGCGATAAGTTGGTGAGCGTTAACGATGTTCCTCTGAACAGTTTTGACGATTTAAAAAATTATGTCAGCGAGCACCTGGATGAAGTTTTGCATATTCAATATGTGCGGCCGCTGGAATTTAATGTTACACTGCGCGACACGGAATATGATGCCGGCGACGGTGAAAAGGTGAAGCGCAAAATGTTGGGAGTTTTATCCTCACAGGAACTCAGTTTTGAGCAAACGGATATGTCGTTTGTCACAGCGGTTAAGGCCGGCTTTGTTGAAGCCTATGATTTAACCGCAAACACCTTACGTGCCGTTGGGCAAATGGTTACCGGCCGTCGGGGCGGTAAAGATGTCGGCGGAGTGATACGTATTGCCGAAATGTCGGGAGATATAAGTAAAAAAGGCGGAATTATCAGCTTTATATATTTCTTGGCTTTGCTTTCGGTTAATTTGGGACTAATTAATCTTTTACCGATTCCGGTATTAGATGGCGGCAGTGTTGTCATTTATCTTTTGGAAATGATTACCGGCCGCGAGATGAATGCTAAATTTAAGGATTGGATTTTTAAGTTTGGTTTGTTGATAATTTTGGCCATTATGGTCTTGGCAACATGGAATGATGTTGTGCATTTAATCAGTCGTTGGTTTGACTAATAGGGAAAAAAACAATGAAGAAAATACTATATGTTGGTTTACTTTCAGGTTTTGTGGCATTGCAGGCAAATGCGCAGAATTTGCAGCTTAAGCAGATAGAGGTTGAAGGATTGCAGCGGGTTGAAAAAGCTACGGTTCTTTCTTATCTTAACTTAAAAAAGAATGCAAGTGTGTCGCCGGAAGCCCTAGATGTGGCATTTAAAAGACTTTATGAAACCGGATTGTTCAGCGATATTAATTTTGATACGTCGAACAATAATGTTTTGAAAATTAATGTTAAGGAAAATCCGATTATCGGTAAACGGGCCTTTGACGGCAACAAAAAAATCGATGATAAGATTTTGGAAGGCGAAGTACAGTTAGGACCGCGCTCAATCTATGATAAAGCTAAAGTTCAACAAGATGTACAACGGATACTTGATGTCTATCGTAAAACCGGTCGCTATTCGGTTACGGTTGAACCAAAAATTATTGAACGCGAAGAAAACCGCGTCGATTTGATTTATGAAATTGATGAAGGGGCAGCGGCTAAAATTGATAAGATTAACTTCTTAGGCAATACTCACTATTCAAACTCGGACTTGCAAGATGAAATTATGAGTAAGGAAAGCCGTTGGTACCGCATCTTCAGCTCTTCTGAGAACTATGATGCCGAAAAAATGGAGTATGATAAAGAGCTGTTGCGGCGTTTTTATACCAGCCGCGGTTATGCCGACTTTGATGTTCGTTCCGCTGTGGCCGAGCTGAGTGCCGATAAGAAGTCTTTTGTTCTGACTTATACCTTAGACGAAGGTCCGCGCTATAAAGTAAATGACATTATCATTAATTCTGAGATTAAAGGTGTTGATACCAAGGCTTTGTACAAGGACTTGGAAATCAGTAAAGGTGATTGGTACAATTCTGCAGATATTGAAAAATCAATTACCGAAATGACCGAAACTTTAGGCAAAAAAGGCTTCGCTTTTGTAGATATTGATACCGAACTTAATCGTGACGCCGAAAACGGTAAGGCCGATGTTATATTCAATATTTATGAAGGGCAGAGAATGTTTGTTGACCGCATTAATATTACCGGCAACGATCGTACCCAAGACGAGGTGATTCGTCGTGAATTCCGTTTGGAAGAAGGAGATGCTTTGAATGTTTCAAAGTTGCGTGATTCGCGTCGCAATATTGAAAATTTGAACTTCTTTAATAAGGTAGATATTCAAACCAATCAAACCGGTCCGAATAAGGCTGATGTTGACGTTAATGTTGAGGAAAAATCGACCGGTTATTTCAATATTGGTGTTGGTTATTCAACTACCAACGGTGCTTTGGTCAGAGCCGGTGTTACCGAAAATAACTTCCGCGGCCGCGGTCAGGAAGTCGGCTTTAATGTTGGTGTTTCAGAACGTAATAAAGACTACAATGTCAGCTTTACCGAACCGTATTTCTTGGGACGCCGTTTAAGTGCCGGTATTGATCTGTTTATGCAGGATCAGGATTATGAAGATGAAGCTTCATATGATACAACTACCACCGGCGGCCGCGTAAGATTCGGTTGGAATTATACAGATAATTTCTATCATTACGCACGTTATAACCTAAGTGAAAACAAGATTAAGCACGTTAAGTCATACGCTTCTGAATTTGTTAAAGCTGAAGAAGGAACAGCTGTGACTTCATCGGTTGGTCAGACCTTTGTTTATGATAAACGTGACAGTGCTTATAATCCGAAAGAAGGATATTACTTGTCATTAGGTCACGATATTGCCGGACTGGGCGGAGATACAAAATACAATCGT
>CADBPX010000040.1 GCA_902796625.1 uncultured Pseudomonadota bacterium | reverse complement strand
TGAAAAACTTATGCTATATTAACCATACTAACAAATTATTATGCATTTTTCTCATTTTGAAATTATTCTGAATTTGAAATTTGTCATAATAATAAAAAAAGAATAATCATTTAATTTAATAATCATTTAATTTATTAGTTATGGCAAAGCTCAAAATTTTCTTGGCTATTTTCACAATGGCCATTTTTGGCGTGTGTAGTGCAAATGCTCAGACGATAACGAAAGTGACATCGTTCGAGCGAGTCGGAAACGGTGCGTATTACAACGCGCTCGCCGGAAACACCTCAATAAAGGTGCCATCTTGGCAGTACGCTGAGTTGAAGAACGAGGCCTACCTCATTGAAGAGGAGGACGGCTTCCGGTGCGTGGCTTACGCAGTGACCCGCACCTTCTATAAGGTGAAAGATGCCGCCCTCAGCGCCGATGAGACATCAGCTACCATTAGTTTCGCGAGTGGAGAGTCTTTCTCCAGCCGCGATCTTGAGTGGCTCAGAGCTCAGCCTGGCCAGACCGTCATCATGACGGCCTACCAAGGATACTTTATCCTTGATGGTCAGCAAAAAACAATCAAGGCTCTGAACTATCAGGCCGTGAAGGATTCCGAACTGGGAAACTTCACAGAGCTGGCCGTTGCGGACCACCGCATTAAGGCAGGCAACGGCTCCGGTAACGGAAGCGTCAAAGGCGATATCACTATCACCCCCGAGGGTGAGAAGTTGATCGAGCATCGTCCACTCCGAGCACGACAAGCCGCTGATGCTGTCAAGAGCGGCAAGGCGAGCATTCGCATTGTCGACGGCGTCTACAATGGAAAGTAAAAAAAAAACAACACCCGAACTTGTGTGAAAACATAAGATCGGGTGTTGTTTTTTTTAAATTCACATTTTTCATAAAAAAACACTTGCAAAACATATCGAATTATAGTACAACGCAATTGCTTCGGCACCCCTGGAGGCTGAAGATTTATTAAAAATATAAAGGAAAAGAAAATGACAGAATTAACATTTAATGCAAAAAAGCGTGAAAAAGCAGGTAAGGGGGCAGCTCGTGCTTGTCGGCGTGAGGGTCGCGTTCCTGCTGTAATTTATGGCGGCAAAAAAGATGCTGTTTTAATCAGTTTGGATCCAGTTGAATTAGAAAAAGCTTTAGATTTGAGCGATTTTTATCAAGCACAAATTACCATTGATATCGAAGGCAAAAAGACCAAGGTTGTTTGCCAAGATGTTCAATTCCATCCGGTATCGGATAAACCGATTCACGTCGATTTTATGCGTAAATAATCGAGGAAAGAAATGTTTTTGGTGGTTGGCTTGGGAAACCCTGGCGCAGAATACGCCGCCACTCGCCACAACGTTGGATTTATGGCGGCTGATGAAATTCATCGCCGCTATAATTTTTCCGCTTTTCGCAACAAATTTGACGGTTTAATCGCCGAAGGGCAAATTGCCGGCGAAAAAGTTTATCTTTTAAAACCGCAAACCTATATGAATCTTTCAGGAAACAGCGTCGTTAAAGCGGCTAGTTTTTACAAGATACTGCCGGAAAACATCATTGTTATTCATGATGATATGGATTTGCCTACCAATAAAATCAAAGCCAAACTCGGCGGAGGCTCCGGTGGTCACAACGGTTTAAAAAGCATCGATTCCTGCATTACGCCGAATTATAACCGGATTCGCATCGGTGTCGGCCATCCGGCTGATAAAAGCGGTGATAATGTTATTAATCACGTTTTATCCAGCTTTTCGAAGGCTGATCAAAAAAATATTCAAGATGACATTGATATTGTCACTGACCTCATTGACGTACTAATCAGCAAAGGTGTTGCCGAATTCTCAAATCAGTTGGGAATGCGTTTAACGCAAAAATAATCACTCAAAAACACGTAATCGCTCTTCCAGTGGCAAAAATTCTTTTGCGGCCGGTTCTTTTTGTATGCTTCCAAACGGCATTTGCGCTACCAACTCCCAACTCTTGGGCAAATCCAGCCATTCATTAAGCCCATCTGCTATCAGCTCATTATAGTGTTGCAACGAAGCGCCGATTTCATTTTCCGCCAAAGATTGCCAAACCATATATTGCAAAATACCGTTCCCCTGCCCGAACCACGATTTCATATTTTTCTGATATAGTGAAAATTTTTTCTTGAATGCGGCTAAAATTTTTGTATCTTCGAAAAACAGAATAGTCCCGTGTGCCGCCGCAAAACCGTCATTACGAATTTTAGCGTTTTTTAAGTTATTGCCGGAAATATTTTCCGCCATTTTTTCCCAAACTTTCTGCCAAAAATCGCGATGAAATCGGCCCAATAAAACTGCCACCCGCGCTGATTGGGCATTAAAAGCCGTCGGACAATGCAACAAACAATCGCCCACCGTATCAATCACACAATGGTCTGCGGCTGAAGACAACTTGCCCAACCCGTAAATTGAGCGTCTTCGGCTCAAACTATCTTGCTCTATACAATTCATCTTCTCCTCCTTAACATAAAATAAGCGGCCGAAGTTTACTTTCAATATTAATCGATGTAATTTTTAACTTTGCTCAGCAATTTTTTTATTTCGCCGGCATTATCTTTGAGGCGCAAATCATCATATATTTGCAAGGCTGAATTAAAATAATTTCTTGCTTCTAACATAAAATTGTCATCTTCGTCCTGCTTACCGAGCAAATAATAAATATTGCCGATTTTTTCCTGAATTTTTGCCCATTCTTGTGGATTTGTTTGCTGATCATAGATTTTTTGTTGCTGTTTATAGCTATCAATAGCCAACTGCATAATATCGTCGCTTTTCGTACTCATTCCCAAAGAGGTAAGATAGTATCCCAACAGCCCCTCGATATGGCACCATGACTGCGGAAATTGTGAATGCGAATAAACTTTTTCGGCATCTCTCAAATGCGATACGGCATCGCGCAAAGCCTGCAAATCGCCGGTATGTTTCCAAAAAGCAAAATTCAGCAGCGCCAAATGGTAAGCGATCAAACCAAAATCATACGGATAATTGCGGTTTAAGTATTTTTGGGCGTCTTGATAATATTTTATAGCTTGTTTTAAATCTGCAAAATTTTCGCTCTGATTAAAAGCTGTTTCAAAAAGTTGAGCAAAATTACCGTAAATACTCCCGAAATAAATTGGTAAGCGCATAAACTGACGATTATTTAATGCCGTTTCCAACAAATTTTGGATAACTTGCATATGCTGATCGGACAGATTTTCAGCGGCATAGTTAAGATAAACTTTAGCCAGCATATTCATAATATACGGCATAAATTCGCGGCTGATATCCTTGGGAGCAGCATCGGCTGCCAAGCGATTCACCACATTTTGCAACAATGATGCACGCATTGTTTTCTGATCATTGGTCACCGGTGTAACCGCGGCAATAATAATTCCTTCAATTAAGGTCAGAAGCGCCGGCGAAAAATTTTCCGGATTACTGAAATAGCTGAGCGGAATAAACAAACTGTCCAAAAGTGAAAATGATTTTACTTCCGGAATAACGTATTGGTTAGCAATCTGGAAATTAAGCCGTATTTTTCCTTCTTCTTCATATCCCCAAATAACAATATCAGATTTTGTTCCTTTCAGAATACGTTCACCGTTATCGATAAAATCAAAAAAATTTCGTCCTTGCAAATTCAAAAAACTTTTAGCAAACGGTTCATTAAAAAAACTCACCTCAAAGTGTTTATTTTGCTTTAATAGCTCATAGAATCTCAATCCGCAGTTCAAATTACATCTGTCTTCGAAAGCAACGACAGTAACACGATACAATTTTTCATCGTTATTTTTTACTTCTTTTTCTCTTAATCCGGAAAAACGGACCAACTTATCATTAAACGACATAATTAATTATCCTTATCGTCATTATTCTGAACCTTTTTCCAAACATCTTTTGCCTCTTGAATATTATCCTTTATACCGGCGACAAATTCCCGATTGACCTCTTTCAATTTTTTTGCCTTACGTTCCGGATATAAAGCGGTATAATTCAGCCACATT
>CADBPX010000039.1 GCA_902796625.1 uncultured Pseudomonadota bacterium | reverse complement strand
TTTTTTGTTTTAATTGGAGCGGGCAATGGGATTCGGACCCACGACATCAACCTTGGCAAGGTTGCGCTCTACCCCTGAGCTATACCCGCATCATATGCGAACGAATCATTTAATAACACATAAAAAATAAAATGCAAGTTTTTTTTTAAGTTTTTTTCATATATTCAAAAATTGTCAGATATAAGGTGAAAAATGACACTTAAAACATCTATTGATTTACAATCAATAACAGTTTTTTATTATTTTTACAACCTTAAATGTTGACAACACCTATTTTTCTCTATATATACCGTGAAAATGTTTATTTTTTATGGCGCAGGTAAGTATGAACTTTGGTCGTTGGTTTCGAAAATATAAAAAAATAAAATTGGGAAACCATTTTATCATTTTTTATAAATGGAGCATTATATACGTGCATAAGGCACAAAAAGAATCGATAATTACAATCGGAAATATTAAGTGCTGAAACATAACTCACTGGTAGTCCCGGGCAGAGTTGAACTGCCGACCCATCCATGTGAAGGATATGTGATAACCGTTTCACCACGGAACTTTGAAAAGTGGTAGTCCCGGGCAGAGTTGAACTGCCGACTCATCCATGTCAAGGATACGTGATAACCGTTTCACCACGGAACTGTTGCGCTAATAATAACCATTTTATTTCTATTGTCAAAGGATTTTATTCTAGTTGTTTAAAAAGGTTGATTGAGCGCTAAAGTTATAATTCTTACGATATTGTTGATTGTTAATTGCAGTGTGAACGGCAAAAAATATGCTGATCAAAAATAAAAAAGAATAAAAAAAGAAAGAATTTTCCGATTGCATGATTCCTCCGCAAATTTTTATATAATAGAATATATATAAACGAAAAAAATATAAAATGCAATCATAATTAAGATATTGTATAAAAATACAACCTAAGATAGGTTTTATCTTAGGCTGTATTATCGATAAATGTTTGGTTTATCCGGCTACATTTTTAAGCTGTGTAATGATATTTGCAGCATCAGATTGTGATTGTTCGCTAATTCCCATCGATTCAAGTGCTAATTTTTTCATGCAAGTCGATGCCAAATCTTTAGCGGTTGTTGTAATCGGGCTGGCAAATAATGTTCCGGCCTGCAAACGGCTTTGAGCTTCAGTAAGCATACAGCTATGCATACGGGATCTTGTCGATGACGAATCGGCTACAGAGCTGCCAGTAGTGCCTAAAATATCAGCACAGCCGGCCAATAATACTAACGATAATATTAAAAATGTCTTTTTCATCTTCTTTCCTTCTTAAAATTAAATCATATATAAGTTAGCATGAGCAAATTAAAAAAATCTAAATGTGCATTATTAAAATTTTAATATAACCAACAGTTTTCAATATAATATATTATATGTTTTGGTAAAAAATATGTCTATATTTTAAGAGGTTGAACTAAAATTTAAATTGACAAATCAGACTGTTGATTCTATAAAAGGTTGTATAAATGTAACGGAGACTTAAAATGATTAAAAATAAATCTATTCGCGGAAGAATTGATGATAATGAACCAAATCCTATTGATGTGCACGTTGGTAAAAGAATTCGCTTGCGGAGAACAATTTTGCACATCACTCAGCAACAAATGGCAGAAATGTTGGGATTAACTTTCCAACAGGTGCAGAAGTATGAAAAAGGGATGAATCGCGTCGGTGCCAGCCGTTTGTGGGATATAAGCCGTGTTTTAGATGTGCCGATGGGTTTCTTTTTTGAAGATATGGATACCGATGTGGCAAAGAAGAGTCCGCGTATGCTTAGCAGTATGGGAAAATATTGGGTTTCTGAACCGCATCGCTCATTAGACGAAGATCCGATGCAGAGGGCAGAAACGCTGGAGTTGGTGCGGGCGTACTATAAAATTTCTAACCGCGCAATTGCTAAGCAATTATTTGATTTAATGGTGACCCTTTCCAAATCAAATTCCAGTGCTAATTTATCTAGTATGGATGCAGAAGGTAAAGAGGATTTCTAACTTGTCAGATATTGAGGCAAAAAAGCCAAAGTTTTACGGCCGACGTCAGGGAAGAACCATACGTCGGGCGAAAACTTTTTTATTGGAAAATTATTTGCCGTCAGTGCGTCTTGATGCATGTAAAATCGGCAAGTTAGCACAATGTTTTCCCGAGGAAAAACAGAAATATTGCTTAGAAATAGGCTTTGGAGATGGCGAACATTTAGCAGCATTGGCAATGGATAATCCAAATATCGGGTATGTCGGAGTTGAGGTTTTTAAAAACGGAGTTGCCAACTTATTATCATTGCTGACCGGATTAAAAGAAGGAACCGATGCCGATTTACAGCAGGATATTCATTTAACAGGCGGACGGGCCGATAACGTGCGCGTGTTTGATGATGATGTCAGACTGTTGTTTTCGGCGTTGCCAGAGGGAATGTTCGATAAAGTTTATCTGCTTTTTCCTGATCCGTGGCCGAAGAGTCGGCACGCGAATCGGCGATTTGTGAATCCGGAAAATTTGCAGCATTTAGCACGGATTATTAAAAAAGGCGGCATTTTACAAATTGCCACAGACCATCCGATTTATAAAAAGTGGGTTCTGGATACAATGCGCGGAAGTGAAGATTTTGTTTGGACAGCGAAAACTTCCGATGACTGGCGTAATCCGCCGCACGATTGGCACGAAACAAAATATCAGCGTAAAGCATTGCAAGAGGGCCGACGACCGGTGTTTTTTGAATTTGAGCGTATTTAGCTAAGATGAGAGTTATTTGTTCTGCAATACGAATAAAGCATCTAAAAGGTTTTTACGCGATTTTACAATGTCAGATTTAATTAAGCTTTGCCGGCTGGCGCAAAGAAAATACGCCAGTTCAAAAACGCGTACTGCCGAGGTAAAACTGAGATTATCGTGACGATATTTATCGACCATTTCCAGTAAAGTTTTTCTTTTCATTTTTTCATGTTCGCAAATTTCTTTTAGTGCCGACCACTCTATTTCAGAAAGGCGCATGGTGGTTTTTTTCTGAAAAACTGAAATTACTTTGCAGACAGATTTTGTCATGTATATCTCCTTTTAGGTGTATATTCAATATTACTATCCTATAAAAATATATAATGCAATTAAAAAGTTTATTTTTGTAAATAATAGTTGATAATTTTTGCCGGCCGGCGATAAATTAAATTTAAATGTTTTTAAAATGTTAGTTGAATTTAGACTCGAAATTGACTCAAATGAGATTTCTGTCATTTTTTAAAGTTATTGTTAAAAATTTGCTTGCAATTGGGAAAATATTATGTTATAAGCGCGCTACAACAATTGTTTTTGAGGGGATTTCCCCGCAGCGAAGCAAATATAAAATATAGCGTAAACCTTTGTTGCGAAAGAGTTTACACAAATTGAACAAATTTTAGATGGCATGAATTCCGTCATGGAGATTTTTGCCGTTTAGTTATAGGAAAAGTATTGAAATGGAAACACAAAATATACGAATCCGCCTGAAGGCTTTTGATCACAGATTGTTAGATCTCTCAACCGCAGAGATTGTGCATACAGCCAAAAGAACAGGCGCAACGGTAAGAGGACCGATTCCTCTGCCAAACAAAATCGAAAAGTTTACGGTGAACTGTTCGCCGCACGTTGATAAAAAATCTCGTGAACAGTTCGAAATTCGTACTCACAAGAGACTTTTAGATATTGTTGATCCGACTCCGCAGACAGTTGATGCTTTAATGAAGCTTGATTTGGCTGCCGGTGTTAATGTTGAAATTAAATTGTAATAATTAATGTTGGCGCT
>CADBPX010000038.1 GCA_902796625.1 uncultured Pseudomonadota bacterium | reverse complement strand
CTGGCAAACATTAGCGCCGTATGCCCTTCGTTATCGGTCGCATTAATGTCTGCTCCGTATTTAATAACCCATTTTAAAACTTTAGGGGTAACATCAAAACGGCATATATTCATCAATAATGTTCGCCCTTTGGCATCTCGGGCATTAACATCGCTGCATTGTTCTGCATAAGGTGCAGTTTGCTCTGAAAGACCGGCATTGAAGGTGTTTATCAAAACTTGTGCCATCTGTCCCATGTCGGCATTTCCCTCACCGCCGGCACCGTTAGCCAACATATCGGCAATCGTAGCCAACCCCGGCTTAAGATTTTTAGATTTACGCTCCGATGAACCTTCCGATGTTTTAGGGGCTTCGCCCAATCCCAACCCTTGCTGAGCCACCATTTTTATAAGAGATTTTTTGATATTGGCGGAATTTGAACTCATCAACGAACCCAGCCACGTCTGGTCTTCATCTTGCTGTCCGGATAAAGTTCCCTTAATGCTCTTCATCGTATATTCGACCGCTTTTTGCGCCAACTCCTGACGATGGCTGTAAGCGTAATATCCGGCACCGGCAATAAAAATGAAAACAATCGCCAAGGCAATTAATAAGTGTTTAATCATAGTCCTGTCTCCCAGTTCAAATCTACATCTTCAAACAGGATAATGCATTAAATATCATTTGGCAACAGCAGAATAAACTTACTGACAACTCTCTGTAAAAACTAAGGCAAATAAGGTTTAATATAGGTGTCAAACAAATATTTATCTTCTTCGCCCCAACCCATAATATATTTATCACCGAAACAAATTAGCGGGGTTCCCGCTACACCGGTAACATTATAATCGGCTACGGCTTGGCGGAACAACTCCATATTCCCCGGCAATTTGATGTCACGGGAAATAATTTTCAGACGCGGATATTTGTTTTTGATGTACTGAGCGGCATCATGACAGTGCGGGCAGGTTTCCTGATAGAAGAAATAAACCTCATCAGTACTTAATTCTTGTATTGTATCATTGTTATCACAAGCCACCGGCAAAATCAGGGCCGCGCCTAACAGCAAAATTGTATATATTCGACGCAATAACATCTTATTCTATGCAACAATTTACAGCTTTACGAACCAACTGCTTCATTTTGCTGAAAGCACTTTCCGGCTCAGCTCCGGCATCGTTAACCGGTATATTGACCACGGTTTCCTCTTTAATATCTGCAGATTTCATAGCCTCGTCAGCCTTAACCGAAAGTTTTTTTACTTCTTCAATATCCGGCTCTATCCACTTCAAATCTTTGGTTTCCATCATTCCCATATTCAAGCCCCAAAACAGACAGTATAAGTCGTAAGCCGAGTTGAAAAGTTTATAGGCATCTTCATCACGGCCTAAAGATTGCTGTTTGGTACCAACTTCCATCAAGCGCATCGAGCTGGCCAGTAAGTGCTTGGATATGCACCAGACCTCACCTTCATAACTTGGGATAATCTTTTGCAAGAGATTTTTGCGTGTTTCGCGAATTTGCTTAATTAAATCAAAATAAGAGTTTTTGCCGGTTTTAGCACCGGAAAAGACTAAATGCTCTTCAATGGAAATCAGATTCATAATGGCAATACTTAAATCCTGATCGGAAGATAAATCCTTTGGATTTAATTTTTTAGAAGCATCGACTCTTTCCACAAATTCCTTCGCATTTTCCGCTTTTTTCATAACAATCTCCTTCAAAAGCATGGCTGTTTTCTATAGAAATAGCCACAAACCATGCTCTTGTCAAGCAAAACGTTATTTTAATCAGTGTAATTAGTTTAACCTGAAATAGAAATCAACGTAACCTTTTTGTTGATACTTCATCTATTATTTTTTTAACGGTTTGATCATCATAATACCGTGGGTCACTAGAACTGACACGCAGATGCACAGTTACATCTTCAGAATAAAATGCCTCTTTTAAATTCAATTTTCCATTTTTAATTTGTCCACAAACAGTACGAAAATTCGCTTTAGAGGCAAAACCCTTAACGAACCAGTCCTCTACACTTACTTCAGAAGACACCCTTTCTTGAACTTTTGCTTGATTAGCCTGTGCAATGGAATCTGCTTTTGTGCCATCTTTTGAACGTTGTAACAATGCTTTTTTCTCAGCATCCAAACGGCTTCTATCCACCTTTACATCAATATCAATAAACGGACCAATATAATCAATAAACGGACCCTTGACTTCTTCGGTAATTTTATCAATAACTTTACCGTCCCCCAACATTACGCACTCTACATATTTTTTAGCTATATCAAGTTTAGTGCTATTAAGAGCTTCATACAATGAAAACATCTTTCCATCTGAAGGTTGTTGATTTTCTGATTCTTGCGCTACTTTTTCTTCAATTTTTCTTGCAATAGATGCCCATTTGGTATTTCCATGTGTAGATGCATAATCAATGGCTTTAGCGCCATCTTTATCTTCCTTACTATAATCCGGCTTCAATTCATCTACCATATATTTGGCGGCCACAAAATAATTCACGGAAGACCCTTGTAAAACCAACATCAGTGCTGTTTGTCCTTTATTATTTTGTGCGTTAATATCGGCACCGCAGGCCAGTGCCTTTTTAATACCATCTAAATCAGCTCGTTGCGCGGCGGCCAAAAGTTTTTTATTTTGTTGAGATCTTTCGGCATCGATTTCCTTAACTGTGTTATCGTAAACATCAACCAAACCGGACAGTTCTTTCATCAATTCGGCTTTTCTTTCCTGTTGTTCAGCATTTGGCTTATATTCGGCATAAAAAGTATCATTATCAACATAAACCGAATCAGCTCCGGCATGTTCGGCTATCCACTCTTTTTTGACATCTTCTTTATCAATTTTATTCTTGGTAACTTTTACGCCACCACTGACAACCGCCGCTGTCAACAATGTACCAACCACTATTTTATTTTTCGCTTTTCGGATTTTTTCCTTTATTTTGCTACCATCTTTTATATCAATTTTAGTCATAACAGCCTCATTAGATGATTTATTTTTTTCCATTTTACCTCCCTCCGATTTTTTTGTCAAGTATTTTCGCAAAAAAATGAAAAATAATTTAATATTGATTTTCCTGTTATTATTGCTTATGCTTGATTTCCAAGGGAGAAATTTTATGGGCTTTTTATCATCAATACCTTTTTTATCTTTCACCGGAAGTGCCGTCGGCATTTCCGTATCAATGCTGTTAACAGCAATTATGTTGGCTCTATGGGCTTTAATTTTGATGATTTTGCATCCGTTACACGCCACAATATTTGTTATCAGCGCGATTTTTGAATATGCAATTATATATCTTTTCGGCTTCCATTTGTGGGCCGATTTAATCGCCTTTTTTGTTTTTTACATCCTGATTTTCGGTCTATATACCTTACTGCTGCGCAAGTGGTTGCCTTTGCCGAAAAGTGAAGTAGAACTCTTAATCAAATTGTCGCAACTTAAAACCGATAATTTGATTTCGGAAGAAGAATATAAAGCCGCCAAAAAAAGACTTCTTAAACTTTAATCGGCTATTTCGTGATCAATCCATAAAGAGTTTATAAAGGCTTGCTGACGATCGTGCACCGGATTGCAAGAGATTTGTGTATTATCCATGTTGTTCAAGCACTGAACTCCAACATCGGCCTGTAAATAAGTGGCATATTTACCATAAATATCAAGCACACGAGGCAACATATCTTCGGTTTCCATCGTTTCGGCCGAACAGAATGAGGATTCATAACTTAAATTTGATGTTCCTTTGCGGCCGATGTTCAGCGTAAAACAAGTTTGATCGTGTCCTACATTCATATTACCGTTACCAGAAAATCCCAGTGAATTGGCATCTTCCTGATCAGTAAATAAAACTCCGTCTTCTTGGGTATTTACAAATGTTGTATTTTTATAGTCACCGTCTTGAGCGTAGAAAGTTTCAATATCAAATATGGCAATATAATCGGCATTTTCAGCTGATGTCGCCGTTTTTAACCCCATCTCACCGAATTTTTGACTCAAAGTGCGGCGAATCTGGCTGGCATAGGCACTACGCAGGTTGCTGCGAAAATACACACTTTGACCATGCGAATTATTCAAATTATTTTTTACCTTCAGGCGGTATGGATCTTGCGCACATGAAGTCAGGCAAAATATTAATGCCAATATCATAAATCTTATCATCTTTTCCTCAATTTTAATTTTTCTGCTCTAATTTTATTTTTCTTGTTGAATAAAATTTAAAATATAGGTATTTTAGCTTTCGTCAAAAGATAATCAAAATGAATACACAAGATAATACAATAGATTTATTTGCCTTAACCGATTCACACCAAGAAGCGCGGCGGCTATGCTGTCTTTTCAGCTCAATTATCGAAAAAGCCCAACCTTTGGGGAAAGATACCTTAATTTGTGATGGTGGAGATCTATTCAAAGGTGTGTATGACCGACAGCTATGTATCGACAGCTATTTAAAACTGCGCCGCCATCTTCCTCAGGCTCAAATGGTAATGGCGGTGGGTAACAATGATTTCGGATTTAATTTCGAACACATCGGTTTTTTGAAAAAAACGGCACAAACTTTTGCACAAAACAATATTTATATGCTGTGCGCCAATCTGATTGATCTGAAAACGCAAAACACTCCGGATTGGATCGAGGCGTTTAAAATTTTTGAAATTAATCGTAAAAAAATTATGGTTACCGCCTTTTGTACCGATACCATAAAGCTGGAAAAATATGGTCTTAAGCTGATAGATATTCCCCAATCGCTTCTTCGGTTGAAGGAAATTTATAACCAACATCAACCTGATGCTTTTATTGTAATTAACCATGCCTTGATGAAAAGCAGTCAAGATGTTTATCAAACGGCTTTAAATGCTCAAATGAAAACAAATTTAATTATCGGCGGACACGAACATTCCGTGGTTGTTCCGGATATTAAGAAGCACATATACTATCCGCAAGCCTATAACCGAACATTGTTGCATTTTCGGCTGAACTTTCCCGACAATAAATGTCGGTTAAATTTTCTTGAAGAAATAAAATGTCAACAATGTCAACTCAGTAACGAATTTCAAGAATCGATTGAGCAATATGAACAAACGGCAGGATTTAACAATCCGGTGGCTGAAAGCACCTTAAATCTAACAAAAGAATATTCTGATCCGAGTGCCATCGGAACATTTATCGCCGATAAAATGCGGGAAACCGCAAAATCAACATTAGCGATTATTTCTACCGGTTATATATGCCATCCTTTATTATATCAGCCGCATCATATTCTTACAGCGTATGATATTAAGCGCGTTTTTTCAGCCGAAGTACCATTGCAAAAAGTCTTGCTGACTCCGGCGCAGCTGAAAGCTATATTTACCAATTCCGTTTATAACCGCTATCGCTTACCGACCAGTAACACCAAATTTCTGCAGTGCTCACAAAATGTGCGGTTGATTTGTATTAAAAAAGCTGACGGCAGCGGTGGCATTAAACAAATTATAATAAATAACACTGCTTTACTTGATGATTATGGCAACCCTATTCGCCCCGATGATATATACTCATGCGCCATAGATCCTTTTATTGCCTCCGGCGAGCAAGGTTATGATGTATTACGTTCGGTTGATAAAGAAACTTTAATGAAAAATAATCAGTTGATTAAAATTAAGGATATTTTTATGAATGCCTTAAAAGAAGCCGAAACACAATATTCTTCCGGATCTCAGTATCCGACTTATTCGGTTACGGATATAGAATCAGCCGGCAAAAAAAAGAAACGATACAAAGCACCGTTTCTT
>CADBPX010000037.1 GCA_902796625.1 uncultured Pseudomonadota bacterium | reverse complement strand
TTAACGGTCCCATCGTCTAGTGGTTAGGACGCGGCCCTCTCAAGGCTGCAACACGAGTTCAAATCTCGTTGGGATCACCAATAAAAAACTCCCCAATGTGGGGAGCTTTTTTTATTGGTATCCATTAATTAAATACGAGATTTGAACGAAGAAGGAGCGTGAGGATAAAAACAACAGTTACTCCGGTTGTTTTTACCGCAAACGGCGCCGTTTTATTATTGAGTAAGCTAGGACAACCGAAGCGCAACGAAATTAGAAAACAAGTAACCGAAGCCTTTATATAATTATCAAAAACGGCAGATTTTAAATCTGCCGTTTGTACAATATTTATATAAAATAAAGACGATTAAAACTCATATCGTAATCCGAGCAAAATTTCATGCGCCCGCGGCTTATAATCATATTTTTCATACAATACTCCCGGAATGCGATATTCTTTATCAAAATCACCATAGGTTATATAACGATAGCCTAAATCAGCAACGACATGCTCGCTAAGTTGGTAGTTAACACCGCCGCCGATTTGCATTGATACACCATTATCTTTAACATTGTTTGATGTGCCCTTTAATTCAGCACGTCCCCAACCCATACCGACGCCGACATAAGGCTTCAACGAAACAATGGTGCGCAAGTTAAAGTCATAGTAAACATTGAGTAATACACCTTGTGTTTTAACTTTTACGTTCTTTTCTTTAGCATCAGCATTTTTGGTATATTCAAGTTCAAGACGAAAATCTCCGTTCATAACATTATAAGTGTTACCAACAGCTATGGAACCGCCAAAAATTTCATCATTTAATTTACCTTTGCCTTCATACGTTCCGGTAACTTTAACCTTGTTACGAGCAAAGGCATACTTTGCTTTTGCCACGACATACGGATTAAATTCATAAGCGGAAACACTTGTAGCAGCAAGACATACGGCACTTGCCAGTAATAAAAATTTTTTCATATTAATATTCCTTTATCTGTTAAGAACATGAAAGTTAAATCTTTCGATTAGATTAAACACGTATTTTAAGAAAACATCAAATCAAAAAATATTACAAATTGTAACGTCAACAACTTACCGTTTACAAACTAAGCATAACCTTAAAAAAAATTCATCCGAAACATTTCTTATAAATAGAGCTATTATTTTTCTATACTAAGCGATTGACAAAGAGTAACGCCCATGCCATATTACAGATACAATAGACCGAACACGGAGAAACATGTGTTGCAAAAACAGCTTGCCAAACCTGAAATTATACGCCTGCTAACTGATGATGACAACGAAGAAAAACTTCTGCATCAGGCCGATGAGGTGCGCCATCAAAATGTCGGTGATGAAGTGCATTTGCGCGGACTAATTGAATTTTCCAATATCTGCCGCAATAATTGCCTTTATTGTGGTATTCGCCGTGACAATAAACACGTTACCCGCTACCATATGGACGAAGAAGAACTGATAGATACTGCCGAAAAGGCGGCGCATATCGGCTTTAAAACCATCGTCATGCAATCCGGTGAAGACATGTACTATCACACTGACCGCCTGTGCCGAATTATTGAAAAAATCAAAAGGTTTAATGTAGCAATAACCTTAAGTATCGGTGAACGTTCTTTTGCCGACTATCAGTCTTTTTACAACGCCGGTGCAGACCGCTATTTGTTGCGTATAGAAACAACCGATAAAAATCTTTATCACCGCTTAGATCCGCAAATGAGCTGGCAAAAACGTTATGAATGCCTGCTCGCGCTCAAAGAAATCGGCTACGAGGTCGGTTCCGGCATTATGGTCGGACTGCCGGAGCAATCCATCGCCTCAATTGCTGATGATTTACTGTTTTTGCAAAATTTCGGCGTTGATATGGCCGGCATCGGACCGTTTATCCCTCACCCGCAAACGCCGTTAAAAGACGCCGCCGGAGGAACTTTAAGCCTTGCTTTACGAACTATGGCAATTATGCGCCTCTTGATGCCGGATATCAATATTCCGGCAACTACTGCCATGGAAAGCTTACATCCGCAAGGACGTATCAAAGCCTTGCAAAGCGGTGCCAATGTGGTTATGCCCAACGTTACCGAAGGTGAATATCGTAAACTTTATGAGCTGTATCCGGGAAAAATTTGCGTCAACGACACCCCGGTTCATTGTTATAGTTGTATAGGCATAAAGATTACATCTATCGGCCGCAAAATCGGCTCCGGATACGGCGGTCATAATAACAAACAAAAGAAAAAAAATCTCATCCTAATATAAGGATATTCTACGCTTATTTATCTAAAATCATATAAACCACTTTACTCGGCGTGGCCTGTAAAATTTTAAATTTAACTCCGTTAATGTGTATAATATTTTGCCGCAACGGAAAAACAAATTTTTGTATTCTCTCCCCAGAAGTTGCTGTCTGTGTATGATCAATGAAGCTAAAATTCATAACTTCATTTTGCACCCCGTTATATTTAATGGTATAATTAAGCTGAGGCTCGGAATACTCGGATTTATTGCCGCTTCCCGGAATCAGTGACAGTTCATGCGGCATTACCGTAGTTAAATTTTCGGAGATCAATAATTCATTTTTATAAATCCGAGCGATTTGCGGCACAAAAACACCATTTTCATCAATAAGCAAAATATGCCCGTTTTCATGCGGATTGAAAAGCAAATAATATTTTCCATCGATTTTAACCTCTCCCACCGGCTCAAAAGTTTGTCCGGCCTTAATATCAAAATGATAAGCTGAGGAAGAAATTTTTCCGTTTTCCTTTGCTACATATGTTCCGTTTTTACCGGAAACACTAGCGGCATAAGTTTCCGAATCATACATTCTTTGCCCTAAATTAGCCGACATAGCTGTATTGTGTGGAAACTCATGAGTGCTGTAAATTTCGGTTCTTTGGCCGGTGTCAATTGATGAGCCTTCATAACAAACGATCGGATATGTTTTATATGTCCGCATATTGTTAAGCCAATAATGTTTATGATCACGCTCCACCAAAGAATGTGTTTGTTCAGCGGCCTTATCTCGCAACTGCCGTGCATTGTCGGCAATTTCATCAGAAGTCATCGGACGCACGCCACATGACGTCAAAAGCAGTACGGATGTCAGTAAAAATATTTTTTTCATAGTAAACTCTTTTTAAATTTTATGTATATATACTGAAGTCAAGTTAGCATCATTTTGTAAAAAAAGTAATAACAAAAGGAAAAATATGAGTAATAATTCCGGAAAATGCAAAATCATCAAATTTACACCGACTGAACACATTAGCGAAACACTGGAAGAATTTGCCCAAAATTTTTTTGAAGTTGTAACAACCGATTATCTGGATAACGGTCAAGAACAACTTGTCGGTTATATGCCGCAAAATTTTTCGGAAAAAGATTTATATTCGGCTGCTAAAGATGCCAATATTTCCCTGCCGCCGTTCCAAATAGAAACCATTTCCAGTCAAGATTGGCTGACTGAAAACGTAATAGAATTCTCTCCGGTTGAAGTTGCAGATTTCTTAGTTTATGGCATCCATGAAAAACAAATTAACCTTCAAGACAAAATCGGCATCAAAGTATATGCCGCCACGGCTTTCGGCTCAGAGCATCAAACCACTAAGAACTGCTTGCGCGCTATTGCGGAAATTCATCGGCAAATGCCAACATGCCATAAAATCCTTGATGTTGGTACCGGCTCGGGAATATTGGCGATTGCCGCCGCCAAACTTTGGCCCACCTCTTCCGTGGTTGCGGTTGATATTGACGAAGAATCGGTAGTTGTCGCAGAGCAAAATTCTGTTGATAATCAAGTTGACCGACAAATTAAGACCGCTTTAAGCGACGGATATCAATCTGAAATTGTTGCCAACAATGCCCCGTATGACCTTATTTTTGCCAATATTTTGGCTCGTCCGCTGATTGCTATGGCCGAGGACATGGCTAAAAATCTTCGTTCCGGTGGTTATGCGGTTATTTCCGGTTTTATAACCGATCAAATAGATTGGGTTATCAATGAACATGAAAAATATGGCTTAAAACTGAAAAAACTCTATCAGGAAGATAACTGGTATGCGGCTTTATTGGAGAAAAAATTATGAACATAACAGAAATACAACATCGTTTAAGGCAAGAAAATTTAGATGCTTATATTGTAACTCATAACAATCGTTTTTTAGGCCAAGATATACTTCCTGATGAAAATAAGCTACAATACTTATGTAATTTCAGCGGCTCTGACGGAGCACTGATTATCACTCAAGAACAAATTTTTCTTTTAGTAGACGGGCGCTATGAGTTGCAGGCTAAATTAGAAACCGATGCAGCGCAAATTACCATTATTCACCAAGTACCGCGTCTTAAAAACATTTGTGACATATTAAGTGGCAACAATTTGCAAAATGTCGGCTATGATGCCTGGTGCTTCAGCGTCAATGATTGGGAATATACTCAAAGAAAATATAAAGACCTGCATTTTACTGATTGCGGTGATTGGGTGGAACTGAGCATTTCTCGACCGATAGAAATTTTAGAACGAGATGTCCGTTATGCCGGATTATCCGCTCAAGAAAAATGTCAGCAACTAATTGATTACTTATGGCAACATCAGGCTGATTATGCTCTCATAACTTCAGCAGACAGTGTCTCATGGCTTCTCAATATATATTCCCGTGATCTTCCCTATACCCCGATTGTACGTGCATATGCTTTGATTTCATTGCACGGAGAAATAATTTTGTATGGAGATCTTAAACAAAACACCAATCTGAAATGTCAAAATTGGCAAGATTTATCCCATAAACTCCAAGAAATAAACGGAGCCGGTGTAATATATGATCCCCACACAACCCCGATAAAAATTAAACAACTGGCTTCAAATTCGGATAATTTAATTAAAACAGCGGATTTATGTCAATCAATAAAAGCCGTCAAAAACGCCACCGAACAAAAAGGCATGATTAACTGCCATATCCGTGATGGTGTTGCTCTAAGCAAATTTATCTGTTGGTTGGAAAATAATTGGCAAGGCCAAAGTGAAATGTCGGTAGTAGAAAAATTACATGAATATCGTTGTCAGCAACCTGACTTTTTTTCCGAAAGTTTTGCCACAATCGCCGGTATGGCTGAAAATGGCGCCATAGTACACTATCAACCTTCAGGGTCAAGCAATAAAAAATTGTGTTCCGACAGTCTTTTGCTTATTGACAGTGGCGGTCAATATTTAGATGGCACAACAGACGTAACTCGAACCATTGCCATTGGCCAGCCAACTCTGCAAATGATTACTGACTTCACCCAAGTTCTCAAGGCCCATATTGCACTGGCAAAGAGCAAATTTCCTGACAACACACCAGGGATGAAACTGGATATTTTACCTCGCCATTTAATGTGGCAGAAAGGCCTTGATTATAAACACGGAACCGGACATGGTGTAGCTTGCTTCGGCAATGTTCACGAGGGTCCGATAAGCATTTCCCCAAATGCCTCATCATATGGCCTTACTTCCGGCATGGTTTGCTCGATAGAACCGGGAATTTATCGGGAAAACGCTTATGGCATACGCATAGAAAACTTAGCACTAATACAAGAGGACACTGATATTTCAAATCCGGAGCAAATTTATCAAAAATTTATTCCCCTGACCAAAGTGCCTATTGATAAAAAGCTGATTGATAAATATCTCTTAAGCACAGAGGAGCTGGCTTGGTTGAACGAATATCACGAAGATGTGTATGAATGTTTGGCGCCATATCTTGATGAAAAAGAAAAAATATGGTTATCGAAGGCTTGTGCTCCTCTGATCTGAGGAGATAAGATGTTAAAAAGAATTTTAGTTTTTTACTTTGTTCTCACGATTATCGGCACATTTCCGGCGCTACGTGCTTTTTCTCAATACCTGAACGCTCCGGCTAATCCGGATTATCTTCAGCAATATGTCGAGGCTGATCCACAAAACTGGAACAAATCAATTATATACGTATTTTATAACAACAACCTTTGTGACGGATGCGCCGCAGCTATGGGTATGATATATAATATATACGAACAAAATTACAGTAACCAATACAGTTATTTTGAAATAAATTACGAAGATCCTGGTGAATTTAATTTTCAGACAGATTTTGATTTGACTCAGCCGCTAAATATTGTTCTGGTTCGCGTTCGAGATGGGCTTAATATGGGTTCATATAAAATTGAAAATCCGCAAATATGGATGTCCGATCCTTCATACTTTACCCAAAACATCCTCACGCAAATAAACAATTTTTTTAATTCGTAATTTTATCGATTTTTTTACCAATTACCCATTACAATAGCTTCTGATTAACAGAGGGAATTAGTGGGTAATGAACCAAAAATTACGCTATTTATCATATATAAAAGATGATTTTGACACGGTAATATGCGGCGTTAACGGTGTCATTACCTGTGGCAAAGAACTAATTCCAAACAGCATAGAAACTTGCACGGCTTTGTATCAAAGCGGCAAAAAAGTTATGTTAGCCTCCAACAGTAGCATGCGGGTTAACGATTTATTTTGTCTGTTACGCTCTCGTGGGGTTCCTTTAAACATCTTTCAGGCGATGATAACCGCCGGTGAAATCTGTCATTTTTACCTTAAATCCAACAACCTTGGCCATTCGTATTATAATATCAATGATTATCCGGCAAGAGTAATGCAAGGATTAAATGAATATCGCTGTGTAGATAAAGTAATTATGTCCGATTTTATGCTGGTAGAAAATGCTCCTGATGGTATAAACATCAGCTCTAAAATTAACACATTGGAACAGGCTTTATCCCTCAACTTACCATTGGTTTGCGTGGGTAATAACACATCATTATTAACCACTCAAGGTGTCAAATCCGCAGCCGGCGCACTGGCAGAACAATATGCGATGATGGGCGGAAAAATCATTTCATTTGGCAAACCTGACGAACGCATTATCAAATATTTGACCGAAAACATTTATGCTTATAACCCATCCCGCTGCCTAGTTATCGGCGATTCAATGGCTACAGATATTCGCATGGGCAATATAAGTAAAACTCAGACGCTTCTTATTTGCAACGGCATACATCAGCTTCATGATGATGACATTGAAAAAATAAATGAACTTTCTACCGGCTACGGCCTTAATGTTGATTATTATATGGAGAATTTAAGATGGTAGGACGCGACCTGAAATATATAATGATATGGTGTATAGTTATTGCGTTTTTGGTCCAACTGCCGCATTGTCATGTTGTAGACCTCGGTTGGCGACGTTTTCAGGCAGAGATATCACGCAAACAAGCCGAATATACAACTGCTGTTACTGAAACAGAGCTTGAAGATTTTATTCGCCTGTGGCCGGAATTTAAATCATTAAATTTGCAAGATAATCGCAATGCTTCTTATGGCATTGAAACAACCCCGCACTTAAACTTTAAAACTCGTTTATGGTTTTTATATCATAAATGGGATGCGCAACGTTTTTTCTATATCAGACAACGCGTTGAGGAAATATTAAGAATTATTAAGTTAAAATTCACTGCTCGCGCACTTATTGACCAGCTATCTGCCAGTAAAGATGAACTCTCGCAAGAAATGGTCGAATTGCAAAAGCAACGCTTGGATACCAACTTATTCGGTGCAGAAGAAATCGCGCTTATCCAAAAGCACCAAAATACTTTAGAACAATTATTAAAATAAAACTAAAAACAAAGTTACGCCCTGCGATCAAGTCGTAAAGGCTCAATTTTTATCTGATTATTAATAAAATTATAACTTTATGACTTTAATCTAAACGATAACTTATGTAAAAGGTAAAATTTTAATATGAAGACAGAAACAATATTAAATACAATAATAAACGATGACAGCATTGCCGTCATGAAGCAAATGGAGCCTAATTCCGTTGACGTTATTTTTGCCGATCCGCCATATAATATGCAACTCGGCGATACTTTATTGCGTCCGGATAATACCGTTGTTAATGGCGTAACTGAAGAGTGGGATTCATTTGAAAGTTTAAGCGCATATGACGAATATACCAAAGAGTGGCTCACTGCGGCCAGACGCGTATTAAAAGAAGACGGCAGCATCTGGGTAATCGGCTCATATCACAACATCTTCCGCGTTGGTTACATTTTGCAAAACCTTGGTTTTTGGATTTTAAATGATGTCATCTGGAACAAAAGCAATCCTATGCCGAACTTTAAAGGTACACGGTTTACTAATGCGCACGAAACGTTGATTTGGGCAGTCAAATCTCCCAAAGCTAAATATACTTTCAATTATGAAGCGATGAAGGCCTTAAATGATGACACCCAAATGCGCAGCACATGGGATATTCCTCTGTGCACAGGCAAAGAACGCCTAAAAAATGACAAAGGCGAAAAATTACATCCGACGCAAAAACCGGAAGCTCTGCTTTATCGTGTATTGATGGCTTCGACAAAACCTGGAGACATTGTTCTAGACCCGTTCTTTGGTACTGGAACGACCGGTGCTGTGGCTAAAAAAATCGGTCGCAATTATATTGGAATTGAAAAAGATGCCAATTACATTACCGGAGCCAGACAGCGTATTGCTGCTGTTGAACCGGTGAGTGACTGTGCAATGGAATATACAACCAAGAAAAAAATTCAACGCATACCTTTTGGCTCAATTATTGAACGCGGCATTTTACATCCGGGAGATATTTTAACTGATGCCAGTGGCAAAAACTCTGCCGTTATTCGTTCGGATGGGTCTATAAAAAGCTCCATCGCCGAAGGGTCAATTCATCAGGTTGGAGCAGCAGCGCAAAATGCCGCAGCATGCAACGGATGGGAATATTGGTTTTATAAAGACAAGAAAAAAGGCATGATCTGCATTGACGAATATCGCCAACAGGTTCGCCTTGAAATGTATGGAGCAGAATAAAAGTGAAAGCCCAAAACGGAGACAGTAACAATATCGGCAAATTTCGCAAAAACTTATCTGTCAGAACGACAGATAGTAATAGCGGAGAATATTATGCGGCTATTGATTTGGGTACTAATTCCTGCCGTCTGGTTATTGCCCAACCAACTCCGAGTGCTTTTCACGTGATTGAAACTTTTTCTCGTATTACTCGCTTAGGCGAAGATATTATTCATGGAAATATGTTGACTAAAGCCGCTATACGCCGCACTGTTGCTGCTCTAAAGGTCTGCCGCGGCATTTTAGATGAATACAGTCCGCTCGTACGTATGCGTTTTGTAGCAACGGCAGCTTGCCGTCGCGCCTTAAATTGTAAAGACTTTGAAAATGCTGTTGCCAAAGAAACCGGACTTAATATGGAAGTTATATCCTCAAAGGAAGAAGCTCGCCTGGCTGTTGTCGGCTGTATGCCGTTATTGAACCGTATGATAAAACGAGCTCTGGTCTTTGACATCGGCGGTGGATCAACAGAAATATCGCTGGCCCGAATTACCGAAACCGGCAAAACTTTTATTGAAGGCTATATATCACTGCCCTACGGAGTTGTTACCATATCCGAAGCCTTTCCCGGTAAAGATATGACTAATTTAGCCTATAATTCGATTGTTGACCGCACCCAGAAAATTCTGCAAGAGTTTGAAGATAAGTATCAAATTGCCGAAGCCATCCACAATCAGGAAATTCAGATTATCGGTACTTCCGGCACCGTTACGGTTTTAGGCGCTGTTCATTTGAATTTGTCACGTTATAACCGCGCTGCCGTCGATGGCATAGCACTTTCCGGTGCAGAAATCAACAAAGTAATCTCTCGAGTTAAAAATATGGGATACGAAGGACGTTGTCGCCATTCCTGTATCGGTAAACAAAAAGCAGATCTTACGATTTCCGGATGCGCCATTATTGAAGCATTATGTTCGTTTTGGCCTATATCGGAAGTAACCATTGCCGACCGCGGCATCCGTGAAGGAATTTTACTGGATATGATACACCACCAGAAGAATAATTATTTTCGCAAGGACGGAAGATACCGTCGCATGCGCCGCAAAGGAGGTAGTTATGGCAACCCAAAACGTAGCCGCCATTGATCTTGGCTCTAATTCTTGCCGTCTGCAAATTGTCGCCTCTGACGGTAGCCTTCTTTTACGTGATTCAGTACAGGTTCGTTTAAGCGAGGGACTTGCCAAAACCAATACTTTAACCCAAGAAGCCATTAACCGTGGTATTAACTGCTTATCTCGATTTAAAGAAATTATGAATACATACAATGTCGAACATTACCGTGCAATTGCTACGGAAGCATGCCGCGTTGCCGATAATGGAAAACAGTTTATTCAAATGGTCAAAGAAATGACCGGTATAACAATTGATATTATTTCGGCACAGGAAGAAGCTGAATTAACCTTAAAGGGCGCCATTTTAAATGCTGATAAAAACAAAAAATATGTTTTGGTTTATGATCTAGGGGGAGCTTCAACAGAAATAACTTTGGCAACTAATGAAAACAAGCCGAAAATTCTTTATACCACCTCAATCCCCTTGGGAGCTCGTAATGGTGCCGAAAAGTTTGATATTTTGGAATATGATGCCGATAAAACTGTACTCCTGCAAAGTGAAATAAGGAAGTATGTACGCGATTTTATGATAAACTCAGAATTTTTAATGTATAAAACCCAATGCTGCAATATCGCCACTTCAAGCACTCCGTTACGTTTATTCAGCATTGCGAAAAACACTGAACAATACTGCAAAGAATATGCTGACGGCCTAAAACTTTCCACTAAAGAAATTGACAGTGTTATAGCTGATGTACTTAAAATGAACTACGCCGAACTTTATGCTTCTCCGCATATTGGAGCCAACCGTGCCGAAATCTTTATTGCCGCATGCATTATTTTTCAAACCATCTACCAAACCCTAGAATTAGACGATTTAACAGCATCACTGAAAAGTGCTCAGGAAGCTATTATTAATGAATTGAGGCAACAATGGCAAAATTAACCCAATCTGCCAAAGCCGTACGCGGACGTAAAATGTTGGCCGTTAAAGTAAAAAATGCCAAATATAATTCCGTATCATCAAATCGTTGGTTACAACGTCAATTAAATGACCCCTACGTTGCCGAAGCCAAAAGACTGGGTTATCGTTCTCGCGCCGCATTTAAGTTAATTCAATTAGATGAAAAATATCACTTTCTCGGCAAGGGAAAAACCATCGTCGATTTAGGCTGTGCCCCTGGTGGTTGGACTCAGATTGCCGCAATAAAAAACAAAGGGAGCGGACAAATCATTGGAATGGATTTACTACCGACAGAACCGATCGAAGGCGCAATACTTTTACAACAAGATTTTACAAACAACGATGCCCCGCAAATGCTGAAAAATCTTCTGCATGGTCCAGCCGATGTGGTTATGAGTGACATGGCGGCTAACACTACCGGTGTACAAAACATCGATCATCTCCGCACGCTTGGTCTGGTTGAAATGGCCTATGAATTTGCCAAGGAAGTTCTGGCAATCGGCGGCATATTTATCGCTAAAGTTTTTCAGGGCGGTACTGAAAGCAACCTTTTATCCGATATGCGCCGTCACTTCAGTAAAGTTTCGCACTATAAACCTGATGCCAGTCGCCAAGATTCCGTTGAAATGTACGTAGTTGCGCAAGGATTTAAAGGCTAAATCTGAAACATTAAAAGCAAACATAAAAAAATCCGCCAAAGGCGGATTAAAATCAGTTATTACCTTCCGGCTTTTGCCACGGCTTACCATGTCGTAAAAATTCCGGCAATTCCGGCAATGACGAAGCACCGGCCGCCTTAGCATGCCCACCTCCGCCGAACTCGGCAGCAATTTGCGAAACATCAACATTATCTTTACTGGTATAAAAGGTTAAGTTCCACAAATTTTTCTTATTCATAAAGAAATTAACCATAAAATCAAAACTACGAATATTTTCTAGTGAATCAAAAAATTCTGACTGACCTTGCGCCATATTAGAGCACACGCACTTCAAACCTTTATACTCACTTTCAAAAACCATACCGCGGGCCAAACGATAGTTCCGATGTCGAACCCATGACAATATCGCCCGTCCCTTTTCCACTGCGGCCGGAATATCCAACTCATTATTGATTAACTGC
>CADBPX010000036.1 GCA_902796625.1 uncultured Pseudomonadota bacterium | reverse complement strand
TTTTTTATTGGTGCCGGTTAGGAGATTCGAACGCCCGACCCACGCATTACGAATGCGTTGCTCTACCAACTGAGCTAAACCGGCATAGCAAAGCTATATGTAAAACAAATTTTTGTATTTTGCAAGCACTAACTTTACCTATTTTAATTTTTTTCCGTAGCCGGTTTGTTGACAACAATTTGCGGGAACGGAATTTCAATGCCCTCTTCAATAAAACGACGGTTTATTTCATAACGCAAATCACTCGGTGCCGTCCAGCCTTTCCAGATGTTGTTTACGTAAAAACGTAATTCAAAATCTAAACTACTGGAGCCGAAATCCTTAAACAGAACGTATGGAGCCGGATTTTTCATAACATTTTTGTTATTGTTTGCACATTCCAACAAAATATTTTTAACTTTTTCCGTATCCGAACCATAAGCCACACCAACCGCAATACTCTGCCGTGAGATGTTATTGCCGTGCGTCATATTGGTTACCGAAGAGGAAATTAATGTCGCATTCGGAATAATAACACTGGTGCGATTAAAACTTTCTAGTTCTGTCGAGCGAATATTAATTTGCTTTATAGTTCCTTCAACCCCGTTTAAAACAACCCAGTCTCCAACTCGAAACGGACGTTCCAGCAGGATAATAATACCGGCAACCAGATTCTTAATCACATCTTGTAAACCAAAACCGATACCAACCGAAAGAGCACCGGCAATGAATGCTAAATTGGTTAAGTCAATACCGACGGCTATAATGGCCAGTAGAGTTGAAATTATAAAGCCGATGAAACCAACTCCGGAGATTAAAGAATGTTTAATGCCGTCGTCCATATCGATTTTAGCTAAAACATTATCAGCCAGTTTATTTTTAATAATTCTAACTAAGGCTAAAGAACCGAAAAAGACAATAATTCCTAAGGCTATGGCAAGAAGAGAAATTTCTATACCGCCGATCTTAAAGCCGAACAGCAACTTTTTAGCTGCCGCCAGCATGAAATCTCCCGGTAAACCCCAAAGATTCAGCAAAGCAAAAATTGCAACCAAAATCAACGTCGGATTGACAACCGCGCGCAGCCAGAACTCTATTTTAGCAGTTATTTTTTTATTTTGGCGATATGGCCGCATCCATGGAACTGAAATGAGAATTTTTTGTAATATATCAACGAATGAACGCCGGAAAATTTCAAAAATAGCGCAAACTAATAATGAAAGAATTATATGATCGAAGATAAAGAGTGACAACTCCGGATATCCCAGTAACGATAAAGCGAAGGTGGCCGAACAAAATAAATGGCTGAGCATAATCATCTTAAAGCCACGGTCAACCGATGTCTCGTCCTCTTCCGATGAAGTTTCTTTGTCGGTTTTAAATTCATCTTTGTATGTATCAAAGACAATCTTAGAAAACCACATTAAGAAAAAAGCTTTAACCGCACAAGACGTTATCATACAAAAATGTATGGTTTCGGTTGAATATTCAGCTTGTTGAGCCACTATCAACTGTATTGTCGCTGCTGCATTTATAACAATGAAGGTGAAAATCATGCGGGTAAAACTTGTGGCTTTTTTACTGGCAATATTAACTAAACGCCATTGCGGATAATTAGGAGCGAAGGTCACTCGTGAAATTGTTGCTTCAAGGATCGCCGTTAAAGTTACTAGAGATGTTGTCATCAAAACCGTTTCTAGTAGACTTCCTTCAAAAATCTTTGTGCTTACCATCCATAGAATACATCCACCGACCAAAAATGCGAAAATTAAGCCTCGGGCAATGGCTACAGCTATCGCGGCAATAACTTTGCGGTTAAATGTCGGATTTTCAATGTCTTTTTTATATCCCCAGTTACGTAAAATGAATTTTTTGAACAAAATAGCCAGGGTTAAGGCTATCATCAAAATAAAAAACATTACGGCAATACTGATAACCGCGTAAGAGCGCTGGTCTTGCGGCAGATTTTTATACCATTCAATCGGTGATTTGGTTACATCCCAGAAAAATATAACGTAAGCCTTAAATCCGTTGAAGAAAACCATCGGGTTTATAAATGCCGACTGTTTGGTCATCATATCGCCGTAGATTTTTTGGTTGCGGACATTAACTATTTGCATGGCTAAATTTTCCATCTTTATAACCAATAAATCTGTCTCTTTTAATACCCTATCTTCTACCGCAAGTTTTTGTGTTAAATCATCACGTTGTTTGGTAATTGCCGGATCCTCGGTTTCTCCATCTTTTGGACCTTCGCCCAAGGCATCAAGTTGTTTCTGAATAAACTTAATTTGTTTTTCCAAATTTTTGCGATTTTCCGAAATCTGAGTTTCGGTTTGAGTTAAATAGGAAGAAAAATCATCAATCTTTTCTTGGGAAATATTTTTCTTTTCCAAAGATTTTTCAATCTGGGTTATCTCTTTGTCAATAGCTGTAAAGTCAATGGTTGAAAC
>CADBPX010000035.1 GCA_902796625.1 uncultured Pseudomonadota bacterium | reverse complement strand
GATCAACAAAATCGCACCCCGGAAGATATTATTCAAATCGTCAAAAGCGTACGTGATTTTATCGGTCTATGTAAGGCCGATGCCTTTAAGCACATACCGAATCATGAAAAAATGCCCAGCGGCTACGAAGCTCTCAATGCTTTGGCCAACGGCGATAACTCTTTGTGTTTAACCTTATTGAAAAATTTAACTCGAAAATGTTTGGACGATGCCGATAACCAGCAAGGTTTTTTACAAAATCTTACTTATGCCAAAGCGGCAAATTATGCCTGTTTGGCCGGAAATTTTGCCGGTCTTGACGATGGCAGATTAGCTCATAGCTCCTACACATTGGCTTCCGAGCTTTCACCTAAAAGCGTTAATGCGTGGAGCCGGATCGGCGACGCCTTTATTCAGGAAAAAAGTGCGGAAAAAGCCATGTTTGCTTATCAAACCGTGTTGGATATCGGCGATAAAGCCTTGTATGCCCAACAAATAGCCAACGCCCAACAACATCTTGCCGATTATTATCAACGCATGGAAGTTCCGGCCAAAGCCGACACGTATCGTCAGGCCAGTGACCAATATTATCACTCATACGGTATTGTTAATCCGCTTACGGCTGAAGAAGCTGTCACCATAAACATTATCTCAGCCAAACAACAGGAAAACCTGCCGGAAAGTCTGACTAAATTGTTACAGCAAGATCAATATACAACCTAAAAGGATATTTCTTGCACAAAAAAATATCGTATGATATAAAATTACCGTATTGTTCTTTATGGAGAAGTTGTTATGAATAAAAGATTAATTTTTATTGCCGTTTTAACCGTTATTGCATTAATCGGCATAAAATTCCATTGGTTTGAATTAGGCGGGAAATCACTTTACGAGCCGGAAAGCACGAAAAAATACAGCACGGTAACTCATGAAGACGGTACGGAAACACACTATTACAGCAACGGGAAAGTACAATCGGAAACGCCTTATGTTAACAACAAACGCGAAGGTGTGGTAAAAAATTACTATTCCAACGGTCAATTGAAATCCGAAGAAACTTATGTTAATGACAAATTAGAAGGTATTAACAAATTGTATGATAAAGAAGGTCGCCTTACTGAAACCTATACCTACAAAGACAATGAATTGAACGGGCGCGCCGAGGCTTATTCGGAAGACGGTAAAATCAGAGCTGTTGCCGAATTTAAAGACGGCAAACAAGTCGGCACGGAAACCGGTTACTATCCGAACGGCACCCCCTCTTATTCCTTCTCCCTAGATGATAATAATTTATACGACGGCAAATATATCGAATATTATGAAAACGGTAAAATGCGCATTGAAACACCTTTTATACACGGCAAAGCCGAAGGTGTTGAGCGCCTTTATTATGACAACGGCAGCGTGCGTGAGATAAACAATTATGCTGATGATATCTTAGACGGTCCGCAGCAAAACTTTTATCGCAACGGTAACTTGCGTTCCGAATCCACTTATAAAAAAGGTGCGCTTAACGGACCGGTTAAAACTTATTATGAAAACAAACAACTTAAAGAAAGCACCAATTTTGCCGATGCCAAACAAGAAGGCATCTATCGGAAATATTCCGCTGATGGCAAGCCGATTATTGAAACTACGTATAAAGACGGGGTCGAAAACGGCTTAACAACTCTATATTATAATAACGGCAAGATTTATGCTAAACTTTTCTATCAAAACGGAGTGCTAAACGGCAAAGCCGAACTCTTTGACGAAAACGGCAAAATCCAAAATACCGCCGAATTCAAGGACGGACAAAAAGAAGGCCTGGAAATAAGCTATTATCCGACCGGCCGCAAAATGAGTGAAACTCCTTACAAAAAAGATAAACGGGAAGGTATTATGACCGAATATTACGAAAACGGCAAAATTAAACGCACCATAACTTATGCTGATGATAATGTTAACGGTGCCGTCGTTACCTATAATGACAAAGGCCTTAAAACTTCGGCGGCAAATTACGTCAATAATGAGCTTTCCGGCGATGTTTATACCTATTACGAGGACGGCAAAACCGTAAAAGAATTAACTCCGTATGTTGCAGGAAAAATTTCCGGTAATGTTGTATCTTTTGACACATTCGGCAACAAATCCGAAGCACTGCAATTTAAAAACGGTGTTTTCTTAGGAGATGGCAGCGGCTATTACGAAAACGGACAGCTACGTTACAAATTGGAACCTCTGGCGGGAGAAAAACAAGTAAGCGGGATTGAATTTGATGAAAACGGGGTTATTGACAGCAGCAAATTGACCGGAAACTTGGTTCAGTTTAATCCGGACGGATCAAAAGATGTGGTTATTCCATATAAAAACGGTGTAATCAACGGCACTATAACAACCTACTATCCGGCCAAAAATATTGTCAATGAAGAACAAGAGGTGGTTGACGGTAAACGCCAAGGCAGTTACAAAGCGTACGACGATGAGGGACACCTGTTTATCGAAACTCAATACCAAAATGATAAAATTGAAGGTGATGTAAAGATATTGGCTCCAAACGGACAGGTTGCCACGGTAATACCTTTCGTTGACGGCAAGGCCAACGGAACCAGTAACGGCTATTATAGTGACGGCAAACTGCTGTTTACGGCAACATTTAAAAACAATCTGCTGGAAGGAGCCAAAAAGAATTATGCGCCGTCGGGAAAACTGTTGTCTGAACGTATCTACAAAAACGGTATATGGAACGGTAAAGATTATAAAGAATACGATAAGGACGGTAATTTAGTTATTGAACTTTTTGATAACGGCTATGTGCAAAAATATTTAAAAGTTGATGCCAACGGCAATAAAACCGATATGAGCGAAGATGAAAAAATTAAATTACTTAAGCGAATTGACACTCGGGAATTTGAAACTAATATGATTAAAGAAACTCTGCAGTTTGATAAACCGGTTGATTCCTATATTCGGAGAGTTATGTAATGAATGAAGCCGAAATTCGCAGCCGTCTGATAGATATTGAAATGGCTCTTGATCACCAAGCCAAACAAATTGAGGATTTGAGTGACGTGGTAATCAAACAGGGAAAAATTATCGACAGGCTCATACGGCAAACCGAGGCCTTTAAGGATATGTTACAACAAGACATTGTTAAACCGCTGAGTGAAGAAACTCCGCCGCCGCACTATTAATTTACGGCAAAAACTCGGCTATTTGGGCAAAAATCGTGGTGGCATCAAGATCCAGACTGATATCTTGTTGCGGCAGATGCATAATATTATGCCGTGCATCAAAATGAGCATACGGAGTAGTAAAATATTTCCCGTAAACTGTGCTGTCATCAATGTGCAAGCTGATTTTATTGCGGCGGCAGTAATCTCCTTTGGCCTTATCCCACAATTCATCATCAATATGAAATTCTCCGTTAGGCAAAAACTTTACCAAATCTTTTTTTTCATAAAAATCATAAATACACCATATTTTGGTATAGGGAATTTGCTGTTGCTGCAAATAATTTTTAATATAATCACAAGGACCGCCGCTGACGATATAAACGGCACACTTATGCTTCAGCGCCAACGTAGCCAAGCTCTTAATTAATTGCGGGCGTTGGTTAATCACTCCATGAAAATCAAAACTTATTTTATTAGAATTCACTGCCTTCACCAAAGTTTTCATAATACCATTCTTTCATGGAATTCGGACTGAGCAGCGACAAAGAGTTGATGTCAACTTCCGGTTTATCAACCGAACCGTCAATTTTGTAATCGGCGGCAAAAATTGTTCCGTCTTTACTGGCCAACAAATTACCCACCACCGGAATTTTGCCCAAAAAACGATTTAAGCTGTAGGCCGGAGCAATAACACCATGCATTTTTATATCATCAGTAGCACGGTTATAAGTACCGATAGTCGTAATACCGACAACATTACCTTCGGCCTTGGCTTTATTGAGTTTTAAAATTTTATATTGATACTCAAACGGCGCATTAAAATGTGTAAAAGTAATGCCATCTCCTTTAAGCAAATCAATCATTCCGGTTAATGATGCTACCGATAAAAGTTTGGTCATTACCGGAGCATTCTGAATACTGAAATCACGCACCGTTGCATGGCCGACGAATTTCTTTTGCGCATCGCGGCGCGCTTCGATTTTCAGCGTTCCGCCCACCATATTTTCGTAAAAGCGCAACACCTTCAAAGTGCTTCCGGCGTTGTTACTGACAATTGATAAATAATGTTCTTTATTTCCGCGCGGCGTGTAATCAACATTAACTTTTATGGACTTGCCGATACCATAGTTTCCGGCCATATGCAGTTCATCAAGTCCGATACCGTGAATAATTTTGGCACTGCCGGAAAAATTTTGTATCGGCGTTGTATCATTAGTCCATAGACTGCCAACATTGATAAAAATATTGGTTGTATTCATCTTTTCCAAACCGTCATCTTCATTTTCCTGCACCGGAACCCTACCCTGTTCTTTTTCTTTTCGGCTATCGGTTTTATCAAACAGTTTAATCATATCATAACTCGAACCGCTAACATCGACTCTGATTTGCGGTGTAGCGCTGTCTGTCATATTAATTTTGGCCTGTGCCGAAGTTTTCGGACCGGTTATTTTGCTTATATTAATCAGTTTCACCCGACCGCTTTGATACATTTGAATATTACCGGACAACGAAATATCCGACTTTGATAAACTCATACTCGGAATATCGGAAATCTTTTTTTGTTTCATAATAACATGAACATTAGCCTCGGCCGGCTGACCGTTATCCTTAACAAATCCGAAATAAGCATAATCCATTTTTATTTTTTGCAGATCGGCTTTAACAATAATGTCAATAACATTACCCGGTTTAACCGTAACCTCGGCATTTACCGGCGCAAACCCCTCAAAACTCGGCGCCGATAAAATTTTCCAATCAATACCCAACGCTTTTTTGATTTTATCATCGAGCACAAAAAAAAGGTTACACTTACTTAAATAATCTTTTTGCGTAAAGTCATCTTTAATTTTCATTTTTACCGGAATATCGTCAAAATGTGCGTCTCCAACCAAACTCCATCCCTTACCGTTTACATCGAGCTGCATTTTTTCCGCTTTAACCAAATGGCCGGCGACAAGTTTATCACTATGCAAATCGGCCAAATCGGCTTTTACGTCTACTTTTATATCTTTATTATCCAAATCTTGCCGCAATTCAAAATCCAATTTCAACCTAACGTCAACATTTCCCTCAATATCATCAGGTTTAAGCCCCATTCCAGAAGTTAATTTAAGCGGCGGATTGTTGATTAAATTAAGTGCATCACGAACCGAAGAGTTACCTTGTAAATCAATTGATATATAATTGTTATATTTGTTTAAGTCATATATGTTAACCGTACCTTTGTTAACAATAACTCCGTCACTAACCCCTTTATCGATTTTTATGATAATACTTTGCGGTGAAAACTTGGCGGTACCGTAAATATCGTGCACCAACGGCATTCCCTGCAAATAATCCAAATCACCGTCATCAATATCTCCCTTACCGCGCAAATCAAGAAACCCCCAACTGCCATCTTGCCGTTTATATCCAAAATCAAATGTAAACTCGGCATTTTTAATCATTCCGCCAACCAAACCGTCTTTACACCACTCCCATGCCGGTTCTCCTAAATAACGCGGCCAAAAACGCGACAAGCCGGCAAGTTGAAATTCAGGCACTTTGGCAACAAAACGCACTGCCGTATCTTTAAGCGAATGTTCCAAGAAATATGTTTCCAAACCGCTGGCTTGCAAACTGACCAAAGCCTTTTGCCCGCCCATTTTCAGCTCAGCATCTTTTATAATTACTTCATCTATTCCGCCGGTAACTTCACCGGCTAACAACATTTCATCGATGTCATAATTATATTTTTCATCATCGTTAAAAGAAATATAGCCATGGCCGCCGTCAATCTCAAACTTTATACTTTCCACCGCGCTGTCCAAATAGTCAGCCGCATCTTCCGGATGGCGCAATATATCGGCCATTTGTAAGACGGTATCTATTTTGCCGTTAACCGGAACCTCAATACTCATCATTGAAAGCATATTATCTTCAGTTGTTTCGTTAAAAGTGCTCATTAAATCGGAAAGAATTAAATCCGAAAAATAAATTTCCAAATCCAATTTATCGTTAGCCGCATGATATTCGCTTTCAAAACCGGCCGAAGCAATTTTATCGTTGATGTTAATCAAAGCGTTGGCATTAACTTCCATATTTACCAAATTGCGATTAAATTCGAAATTAACGTCGGAAAGTATCCATTGCCGTCCCAAATCAACTTCATGAAATTCTATTTCCCCGTTGCTGATAGAAATATTGTTAACATAGCTTTCCGGATAAATTTTTTCTTCCGCATTATAATTTTGCAAAAAGTCATTTATTTTTTCGATATAAAATTGCAATTTTTTCTTATTTACTTCATTTACCTGTTCTTCTTCAACGCCATAGGTAGCAAAAACG
>CADBPX010000034.1 GCA_902796625.1 uncultured Pseudomonadota bacterium | reverse complement strand
TTTTTCTTCATATCCGTATATATTTTTATCTTCACTTTCTTTTTTTATAACTTTCCTTAAAATCCGTTTTTTCTGTCACATATTCGTGATTATCCGGTTTTGAGTCATAGCTACTGTTCTTCACTATGGGAGTTGTTCAAGCTCCTGTCCGAATCGTCACCAAACATCTTCCGTCAAAACATTTTTTAATCCGCTATAAAGGCTGAAAACAAAGATCGTTCCTTGAAGGAACCATTAATAATTTCAAAATTTTTTCTAAAATACTTATTCAATGCGTTTTCAGTATAACCTATTTTTGCCAAAAATGCAAGTTCTTTCCACTATTGACAATTAAACAACTCTTCCGCCGGATATTTCACACGACAAAAAACCGTCGCAACAGCGACGGTTTTTTATTACTCAAAGTTTTTTCAAGGCGACAATTTCATTGGGAAACAGCGTATAAACACTGTAAACGAATCGATCTCCGGCTTGCAAAGCAACATTGGTTTTGCTTTTCTTCACATACAACAATTTGCCATCGGTTGTTTCAATAAACCACGAATCGATGGGAAACAGTGTTAAAGAATAGCGCACCGACATTGAAAAAACGTCTTTAACCGTTCCCTCAATCGGATCCGATGCCACCCAATATTCGCCGGCATTAACATCGTTATTGCCCGTTGCGCCGATATCACTGCCGTCGCCGGTAGCATAACCGTTAAGAACGGCAATTTCGTTCGGACAAATCGCATAAACGCTGAAGCTGATCTTATCCCCTACATGCAAATCCGTTCCCAGCCGATAACGTAACACATAAAAATATGATCCGTTATTAATCTGCAAAACGTAGGTCTGAAACGGATAGGGAAGTTCGCGACGCATTACAATCGAATACAGCTTTTTGATTTCAAAAACCTGCGTCTGATTATTTCCGCCGCCATTGTTGCCGCTGCCGTTTGTGCCACCGCCGGGAATAACGGTCGGACGATCCGGTTGCTCCCAACGATAAAACTCATCTTTTTCACAAGAGCTCAAAACCAAAGTTAAGAGCGCCAAACTTAATAATAAAAATTTTTTCATAAAGCCTAATTTTTGAAAATTAATAATTTTTTTGTGCATCCATTATACATATTTTACAATAAAAGTAAAGTATCTGCCGCTTGACTTGCTGACTTTAGTGTGTTAAGGCTGAAAATAAGGAGATAAAAATGGATATAATATTAACCGGTGACAGACCAACAGGAAAATTACATTTAGGACATTACGTCGGCTCGCTCAAACGCCGAGTTGAAATGCAAAACAGCGGCAAATATAAGGATATTTATATTATGATTGCTGATGCTCAAGCTTTAACCGATAATGCCGATGACATCAACAAAGTACGCTCTAATATTGCCGAAGTGGCTCTTGATTATCTGGCTTGCGGCCTAAATCCGCAAAAATCGACAATTTATATTCAGTCACAAATTCCGGAGCTGTGCGAGTTGTCTTTTTATTATATGAATTTGGTAACAGTTTCCCGCTTACAGCGTAACCCGACGGTAAAAACCGAAATTCAAATGCGTAATTTTCATCAAAGCATTCCGGTGGGATTTTTCACCTATCCGATCAGCCAAGCGGCAGATATTACCGCGTTTAAGGCCAATCTTGTACCGGTGGGCGAAGATCAGTTACCGATGATTGAACAAACTCGCGAAATTGTCCGTTCATTTAACACGCTTTATCAGGAAGTATTGGTTGAGCCTAAAGCCGTTTTGCCGGAAAATTCTACTTGTTCGCGCTTACCGGGACTCGATGGCGCCGCTAAAATGAGCAAATCTCTCGGCAATTGCATTTATCTTTCCGACAGTGCTGATGAAATTAAAAAGAAAATCCAAAGCATGTTTACCGATCCGACCCACCTGCGTGTCCAAGATCCGGGACATACGGAAAATAATCCGGTGTTTATCTACTTAGATGCCTTCTGCCGTGATGAACATTTTGCCGCCTTCTTACCGGCATATCAAAATCTTGATGAGCTTAAGGCTCATTATCAACGCGGCGGCCTTGGTGATATGGTGGTAAAAAGATTCCTAAACGAAATCTTACAAAACGAGCTGCGCCCAATTCGTGAACGGCGTGAAGAATTAGCGCAAGATTTGGGAGAAATTTTCCAGATGCTGAAAATCGGCAGCGAAAAAGCCCAAAAAGTTGCCGCGCAAACCTTAGATGAAGTCAAAACCGCCATGGGAATTAATTATTTTCGTCACGGCTTCGGAGACTGAGTTATGCTGAAAAATCTTTTCACCAAGCAACATCACCTGATTTATCCGGCTTTAACCTTAGGCGGCATCTATTTTGTTGTTGCCAATATTTTAAAAATTTTGCCGGTTTATGTCCCAACCTCCGTCTATATGTTTTGCGTCGGTCTTTTGTTGGCGGCATTATTTGTGTTGTTTACCCAAAAATCTTTTCCTTACATCAGGAACATTGAAGCGAATTATCCGAAAATTAACCGCTATTTACAAGCATTGGGAGCCGGTGTTTACGTTACGGCTTTCACCACCCTTATTCCGCAGATATATTTTGCTTGGCGGGTAAAATCCGACAGCTCGTATATTGTTCCAAGCTATGCACACTTTATTAATTCGCTGAACTGGATTATATTGTTGGCGTTTCTGCTATTGGCGACTTATTTTAATTTTGTAAAAAAGCCGAACGGCCGCTAATCATAAAAGATTAACGACCGTTGTTTATTGAGCAAGCTCAGTCTATACGCAGCCGGCTGAGAACACTTTTCAAGCTACACTCAAAATTGTCAACTCGTGCAAGACCGTAGGGTTTGCCATCAACTCCATACACTCTGAAGAAAATGGTATCGCCTACCAAAATTGAAGCAATCAGCTCATCGCTAATATCGATATCGCCGGTGTGAAAAAACACCTCGGTTTTCCGCATTGCGTTTAATTTACTATTGCCGCACTTCACGCTTTTGGTAAAAATACGAAAGTACACAATCTGGCCGACAATTTGTTTGGCTCTTACCTCGGCATAAACTTCATAAACCATAACATCATAATACCGCATCCTGTTTGCGGGATCTTTAAATAATTATCCTATATTCTGAATATTAGACAAAATATTTTAAGATGTCAAGTTTTTTTTACAAAAAGGCCGGTAAATTATTACCGACCTTTCCCTTTCAACATCCTATATAACAGCATATATCCCGACTATACATTCCCGAATGGGTTAACATCTTCATCTTTAGCGGCGGCCGCACGTAAATCAAACCAATTTAAGATCGGCACGCTGACAAAAATTGAAGAATAAGTACCAATAATAACACCGGCTGTAATCACAAAGGCAAAACTGCGCAAAGCATCACCGCCGAAAACCAGCAAAGCAACCGAGGCGAGCAAGGTTGTAATACTGGTTAAAATCGTTCGGGAAAAGATGTCGTTAATACTCTTATTTAACAAGTCGTACTGCGGCATTTTCTTATACTTTTGCAAGTTTTCCCGAATACGATCATAAGTCACTACCGTGTCATTAACCGAATAACCGGCCAAAGTCAAAATAGCGGCAATTGTCGTTAGGCTGAAATCCAAATGGAAGATGGACAACAAGCCGACAATTATAAATATATCGTGGAACAACCCTAAAAGCGCACCTAAAGCAAAGCGCCACTCAAAGCGGAACCAAATATAAGCACTAATAGCCAAGCAAGCAAATACCGAAGCTAAAATACCGGAAAGTTTCAACTCGTCACCAACTTGCGGACCAACGGATTCAATACGTTCAAATGTAAAATCCTGCCCCAAAATTTCCTTAATTTGATTGACGGCAATCCGCTGACTTTCCTCATCGGCATTATTAGCTTGGGCGCGAATCATTAATTGCTCGCCGCTATCACCAATTGCTTGCAAAGTTAATTCATCAAGCTTCAAGTCAGATAATTCTTTACGAATTTTATCAACATTGACCGTGCCGTTTTTACTGCGCACATCAATTAACACACCGCCGGAAAAGTCAATACCGTAGTTAAAACCTTTAACCGCGATGCTTAAGCAAGATGCGACAATTAAAATAATTGATAAGACATAACCGATTTTACGAAATTTAAGAAAATCGATTGTTGTATCTTTGGTAATCCAACTAAATATTTTCATTTCATTATTCCTTTACTTTATAACGGCAACTTTGTCGGCTTGCATTTAGCCATCCAGGCTTCAACCATCAAGCGACTGACGGTAACCGAGGTAAACATTGAGGTTAAAATACCGATAGTCAATGTTACGGCAAAACCACGGACCGGCCCACTGCCGAAATAGAACAAAACGGCACCGGCAACCAATGTTGTTAAGTTAGAATCGACAATGGTACGATAAGCTTCGGTGAAGCCGACCGAAATGGCATCGCGAATCGAGCGACCGCGATTTACTTCTTCACGAATGCGCTCAAAAATTAAAATATTTGCATCAACCGCCATACCGATTGTTAAGATAATACCGGCAATACCCGGCAAAGTCAGTGTTGTGCCAATAAAGCTCATAATCCCCAGCATAATCATCACATTGAGCAACAAGGTTACATCAACCATTAAGCCGAACAAACCGTATGCCAATATCATAAATAAGATAACAGCGGCAAAACCGACCAAAGAGGCAACCATACCGTCATGAATGGAATCGGCTCCCAGACCGGCACCAACCGTTCTTTCTTCCAAAACTTCCAACGGCGCCGGCAAAGCACCGGAACGCAACAACAAAGCTAAATCATTAGCGGTTTTGGTGGTAAAGTTACCGGTAATAACACCGCTGCCGCCGGTAATTGCGGTTTGAATATTCGGTGCCGAGATAACTTCATTATCCAAAACAATGGCCAATCTTTCACCAATATGACTGCTGGTGACCTCGGCAAATTTACGTCCGCCGATAGTATTAAAGCGGAAGCTGACGACCGGCTGACCTTCTTGGAAAGAAACGCGAGCATCAGTCAAATTTTCACCGCCGACAACCGGCTTACGAATAACCACATATTGCTCACCTTCCGAACCGCTCATAATACGGGAAGTTTTGCTGATTTTACCACGTTTGGCCTGCATTAGTGTTGTTCCCTCATCAACCAGATGGAATGACATTTTAGCGGTTTTGCCGAGTAAAATTTTTACACTTTCCGGATTTTGTACGCCCGGAAGCTGAACCAAAATTCGATCAGTTCCCTGACCTTGAACAATCGGCTCTTTAGTTCCCAATTCATCAATACGGCGGCGGACAATACTTACCGACTGGTCAATAATTCGTGCTTTAAGCTGAGCAATTGCCGGTTCATTGTATCGAACAGTAACAATACCTTCACCGTTTTCGTCTTCAACAACTTCCAGACCTTCGTCCAGTTTGCGGAATGCCTCCTTGGCTTTATCCCGCGCGTTGTAATCGGCTATTTTAACCGTAACACTGTCTTTTGAGGAATTTAAATCCTGATAACGTGTCCGATGTTCACGTAATGATTGACGAACGGAATCTTCTAATGTCGACATTTTATCTTTCAATACGTCGTCCATTTTTACTTGCAACAGCAGGCTTGATCCGCCTTGTAAATCCAATCCGAGATTAATCGGCTGCCACCACTTCGGCAGCTTGGTCTTATCCGATACCACATTTGGAACGGCAAAAAATATGCCGACCAAACAAATGGTAACAATGATTAAAACTCTCTGTAATGATAATTTGTACATATCGCCTTCCTCTATTTTTTCGTTCTTTTACTTTTTGCCGCAGTTTTCGGCGCTGAAGATTTTTCAACATCCGGTTCGGCCAAACCGCTGACAGCTGCACGTGCAACAACAATTTCAACACTTGGAGCAATTTCCACCATCAAATCATTTCCGGAAAGTTTAACAACCTTGCCATAGATACCGCCGTTAGTTAAAACGCGATCACCAACTTTTAAACTTTCGACCAAATCTTGGTGTTGTTTAATTCTTTTTTGTTGCGGACGGATCAGCAAAAAATAAAATATAAGTAAAATTAAGGCCAACTGCACCAACGTCGCTCCCAGCGAACCGCCTTCCATAACCGGTGCCGTTGCAGCCCATGCATCGCTTATAAACATATTCATCTCCTTTTACAAACAATTATGTAGGTATTTGTATACCACTTTTGCAAGAGACAAAAACTAATTTTTCAAGTTATTAACGGGTTTTTCTTTATTTTAAGGCAAATAACTGCGTGGATTAACCGCTTTTTTACCGGCTCTGACTTCAAAGTGCAGTTGCGGTGTAGTTACACTGCCGCTACTTCCGACCGTGGCTATTTTTTCGCCACGCACCACCTTTTGTCCCTTTTTAACCAGCAGTTTATCATTGTGCGCATAGGCAGTAATCCAACCGTCACTGTGCTTAATTAAAATTAAATTACCGAAACCTTTTAATTCATTTCCGGCGTAAGCAACCGTTCCCGAATCTGCCGCTTTAACCGTTGTTCCTAACGGACTTTTGATGTTGATACCGTCATTTTTCCGACCGCTGCCCAAATTGCCGAAACCGGAAATAACCGTTCCCTGTACCGGCCAGATAAATTTGCTGTTACGGGCTTTAACCGGTGTCGGTGCGGCAGCCGGCGTATATTTCTTCGAAGCTGATGCTGTCTGCGGTGAAGATTTAGACTGTGACCACAGTGATTCTGAGCCTGATGACTTTGTTGCCACTGAATTGGCAGACTGAGCACGAACCGGCGCAGCCGATGCCGAAACACTGGCCGGCAACAGCAACCTTTGCCCCACCGATAAGGAGTAAGGAGTTTGCAAATGATTCACTCGGCTCAATGTGGTAATATCAACGTTATACATACGGGCTATTCCGTAAAGACTTTCGCCTTTTTGTACCGTATGATACTGCTTGGCCGGTAATTTAATTTTTTGCCCGACATATAGTGTATACGGTGCGGATAAACGGTTAGCGCTGATTAAATCTTTAATCGGCACATTATAACGGCGCGAAATACTGTACAGAGTATCGCCCTTGCTCACGGTAACGGAATTGCCCCAGTCGCCCCACCAATTCATTGATGCGCAACCGCTAAGCACCATCACCAACATTAATATACCGAAAATTTTTTTCACTTATTTCTCCGCTTTCGGGCGTATTATAAAAGCAAAATATTTATTTTTGATTAAATTATTTCTCGGTGTAAACTTTCTTAATAAGCCGAAAAATACATATCGACATTATTGCCTTCGTCACGACAAACACCCTCAATTTCATTGATCAGAACCTTTTCCGTTCCCCATTGTCGTTCTTGGCAAACTCGGCACAAATCACCGTTAAGCTGAGAAAATTTAACAATAAACTTATCCGCCGATACTGCGCTGATATCCCAATTTATTCCCTGAAAACCGCGATATCTGATTGCATCTTTGCTGATACCGGCAAAATTAACCCCGTACAACATTTTAATTTCCAACAGCAATTCTTGCAAATCCTGCTGAAAAGTCACTCTATCCAATGATTTTTGCATCGTTGCCACGTTGTGCATTCCTTCACGTTGCATTGTGCCATAAATTCCCAAAGTACCAATAGTTTCGGCCATTTGGGCATATGCTGGTGGATTAAATCCGAAAATCAGTCCTAAGCATAAAACGTATTTTTTCATTTTGTTCTCCCTAATTTTTCTGCCAACCGCGAGCTGCCGCGCTTAGATAATCATCAACTTTTTGCTCCTGCGGACGGCGAATTTTACCGAGCACCATTTTCTTACCCTGCAATTCCGGCAGCGGCCAAGTTTGTCCGGTAATAAAATGATCGGCTAAATCAGCCATTAGTCTTGCCTCCATAAAATTGCCGTAAGCTGAATACTTAATTTGACATTCACCCAGCCTTTTTCTTAACGCTGCAAACAAATTTTGATGTTCCGGCAGGACATAACCTTTGCCGTTGATAACGTTTTGAAATCCGGCTGAACAAAGCGGATTTTTCCACCCGCCGCCAAACAAAATAAATTGCGGTGTCATTAATATTCTTTCCGGAGTTTGCGCTACGGCATAAGCCGCCAAATAACCGGAAAAATATTCTAAGGTATGCAGAATATCGCAAAACAACTGTGTGCTACGATGCGGTACGCCGTATGTTTTTTCAATTTCCGCAAAAATTTTTTCCGTACCGTAATAGGCCGGATCGCCGGATTTCGGCGGTTGCATTTCATAATAATCCCGACCATAATCGAACAGTTTTTGCAATAACTCCGGCAGCAATTTTCCCTTTTTGCCGTACCTGCCGTCTAAGTCCATTGTCGCTCCGGTATAGCGAAGCATAAAATTATCGACGTATTCGTTAAACGGACCAGCATCCCAACTGATTTGCGCTTGATGCTTGTAAACCCATGCCAAATTAGACGTATTACCGGCATTAAAGTAGCAACCGTCGCCCTCAATTTTGGCAATCCGCGCATTGTGCGGCGCGGCCAAAGGTGCCCCTTCAAAGCCGTTTTGAATTAATGCCGAACGAAAATCGTTAATCACCGGAATTCCCGTTAAATCGGCCAATCTTTGCGCCGATCCCATTTGCGTTGTATACGGATTTTCGCCTTTTTTTTGCGCTACGGACGGCGGAAAATGATCCAGTGTTTTGCCATGAAAACCAATGGCCGTAATTTGTGATTTGGCAATCTTATATTTTTCACAAAGCTGATTTACGGCCGCGGCCACACCGCCGACATATTCTTCATGTATCCGCAAAAATTCATCGTCATGAACTAATTGTTCGGCAGATATTTTTTGGGTAATCACTTTTTGACGCAAACCGTCAATCCGGCGCTTCTGTTCTGCAGAATAAGGCACGCTTAAACCGGCGACATCTTCCATTTTATCAGCACCGAAACGAGTCATTACCACGTCGACGGCATCCATTGAATTGCCGGTCATAACACCGATAATCAGTCGATCATTTTGCATATTTATCCTTCCATAACAGCGCGGCACCGATTAAACCGGCATTATTTTCGCACTTGGCCGGAACAACCTGCACGGCCTCGCCGAAAGTTTTTTGATTTACGGCTTTTTGTACTGTTTCGTAATCAACTATTTTAGCCAAACTACCCGATAAAGCTACCGCCTCAACATCTAAAATTTGATTGACGGCAATCAGCGCTTCAATAAGCTTATTTTGCCATGTTGCATATGCTTTGACCGCCGCCGGATTTTGTGCCTGCATCAGGGCATAAATGGCGAAGCAATCGGTTTCCGTCAATCCGTTTTGCCGAGCATAGGCCGCTAAATCAACACCGGCTATCGGAAACAAAACTTCGCCGGAAGCTCCGCCTTTGCCGTAATACAACCGATTATCGCCGATAATACCGCAACCGACACCAGTCCCCAAAGTTAACATCACGGCATATTTTTTACCCTGCAAGGCACCAATCTGATGTTCTGCCCAAGCCGCGGCATTAGCGTCATTTTCCACCAAAACTTTGTTGTGAATTTTAGCAAAATTGATATTCTGATAGCCCTCCGGCAAATTGTACGGCTTGCCGATAATTTTTTCCTGACAGACTACTCCGGCCGTTGCAACGGCCAATCCGTCTGCCGACATACCGGCTGTAATTATTGCTAAATTATTGCTTATTTCCGCACTGCTTGACGGTGTCGGCATAGTTTTGACTTCCGTAACTAACTTTCCATTCTCATCAACCAAAGCATAGGCTATTTTCGTGCCACCAATGTCAAATGATAATATTTTCATGTTTTTCCCCTGCTTCAAAAATAGCACAGGAAAATAAAAATTTTATTACCTTTGCATAATATTTTTTGCTCACACCTTGCGCTCAGCAAAAAATATTCCCATATATAAGCTATGCAAACTGTTAAGGAGATAACAAATGAGTAAAAAACAAAAGTTCAAAACCGAAGTCAGTAAATTATTGGATATTGTAATCAATTCGCTTTATTCAGAAAAGTATATTTTTTTGCGCGAATTAATTTCTAATGCCAGTGACGCCTGTGACAAGTTGCGCTATTATGCTTTAATGAACCCGGGAATCGCCAAAGATAACGGCGAATTTAAAATAGTAATTACCCCGAATGCCGATGAAAATACCCTAACCGTAAGTGATAACGGTATCGGCATGAATAAAGACGATTTGATTAATCACCTCGGCACCATTGCCAAATCCGGAACAGCCGAATTTGTTAATAATGCTAAAGATAACGGCTCAATTGTTGACTTAATCGGAAAATTCGGCGTTGGTTTTTACTCGGCCTTTATGGTGGCCTCCAAAGTTGAAGTTATTACCCGCCGCGCCGGCGAAGAACAGGCTTATAAGTGGGAATCAAACGGGGTCGACGGATTTGAAATTACCGAAACCGAACGAAATAAAATCGGTACGGACATTAAGCTCTATCTCAAAGAAGATGCCAAAGATTATACCGACACAATTTACTTGCGCCATATAATCCGCACTTATTCCGATCATATCAATTATCCGATTGTTTTAGATTTAGGTAAAGCCGGCGAAGAAACCGTTAATACCGGATCGGCTTTGTGGACCAAAAATAAAGCGGAAATAACCGATGACCAATATAATGAATTTTATCACCATATTTCACGCAATTTTGACACCCCGTGGATGCGCTTGCATTTCAAAGCCGAAGGAAGTATTGAATATACCGGATTGCTTTATATTCCTTCTGAAGCACCGTATGATTTATTCCAGCCGGATCGCCAGCAAAGCTTAAAATTGTACGTTAATCGTGTCTTTATTTCGGATAAAGTCGATGATTTAATGCCGGCTTATCTGCGCTTTGTTAAAGGAATTATCGACAGCTCCGACTTACCGCTTAATATCTCGCGTGAAATGCTGCAGCAAAATGCTTTAATTGCTAAAATTCGCAACGGTACGGTTTCGCGCATCTTAAAAGAATTGAAAAAACGTAGCGAAGATTATGACGATTACATGAAGTTCTGGAATATTTTCGGTATCGCGTTTAAGGAAGGCATCTATGAAGATGTCGCCAATCGCGCCGAGGTTGCCGAACTATCTCGCTTTTATTCAACCCATTCGACCGAACGCTTAACTTCGTTAGACGAATATATTTCTCGTGTACAAGAAGGACAAACAACCATTTATTACATTACCGGTGATGATGTACCGACTCTGCGTAACAATCCGCAGCTTGAAGCCTTTAAAGCCAAAAATATCGAAGTTCTTCTGCTTACCGATCCGATTGATGAATTTTGGGTACAAACTCTGACTAATTTCAAGGGCTATCCGTTAAAGCATATATCACAAGCGGATATTGATTTAAAAATGGAGCGCACGGAACCGCGCGCCGATGAGGGCAACCTTAAACGTCTGACTGATTTTATGGCTGATTTGTTCAAAAATGAAGTCGGCAAAGTTGTCGCCACCGAAAAACTGACCAAAAGTCCGGTCAGCCTGACAGTGGAAAACGGCCAAATGAGTATTCATTTGGAGCGTTTAATGCGTAATCATCAGCAACAAACTTCATTTGCCAGCACGCGAATTTTAGAGATAAATCCTTATCACCCTCTGATTATTCGGCTGGCTGACAGTATGTCTGATGAAAAGCAAAAGACTACCATTGAAGAAATTTCACGTTTATTGCTGGATCAGGCGAAAATAGCCGAAGGTGAAGCAATCAGCGACAGTTCTTTCTTCAGTGAAAAACTCAGCCAATACATTCTCCAAGGTTGGCAGTAAAATTTTTTATTTCTCCTCTTTTAAAAGCAACAAGCCCCAAAAACCGATGTTTTGGGGCTTGGGCTTCTTATGCTATGTTCAGCATTCGTTGAATCTGATAGCCGAAACACCAGCTTATCAGCAAGTTTTTCCTTGCGCGCAGACTGTAGCGTCCGTGCAAGTATTTTTGCGGCATCTCCTGGTGATTATTGTTTTCATCACACAAGGCCACCCATTCGTCGATACCGCCCTTAAACGGTAAAGTAAGCTGGGGATCTTGAACTTTTCCTTCGGTCGTCTCTCTTATAACAAAATAAACCTTGTTATTTTCATCATAAGAGAATTGAATCTCAAACTCGCGGCCATCCACTATAGTATTAAGTGGGGGCAGTAAATACTTTTTTTTCATAATAGTAAAAATTAATAATGGATAACTGTATTCTTTGTACAGCACATTGCTTTTAAATGCAATTACTTTAAGGACATTTTGCAACAAAAAAAAACAGAGCCCGCAGGCTCTGTCGCATTGTTTTTGCTTTCCGCAGATTACTCTTCAATAATCATTGCCGTTAAGTCGGCTTCGGAAACAACCTGATCATCAACTTTAGCAACTCCGTGAAAAACATATATGTTGCGGCGTTCTTTAACCTTTTCCACATGCATTTTCAGCTGATCTCCCGGACGGACCGGTTTACGAAATTTAACTCCGTCAATTGCCATAAATAATACGCTACGTTTTTTGGCGGCGAAATCTTCGTCGGCACAGGCAACAACGCAACCGGCGGTTTGCGCCATTGCTTCAATCTGCAACACTCCCGGCATAATCGGATTATTCGGAAAATGTCCCTGAAAGAACAGCTCATTCATAGTTAAATTTTTCAACCCGACACCTTTAATTCCCGGTTCTTCAACCTCCAATTTATCGACTAACAAAAACGGGTACCGGTGCGGTAACATCTTCATAATATCATCAATGTTATAAATTTTATTTTCTGCCATTTTTATTCCCTATTTTTTTGAATTTTTCTGCAAAAAAGCCACTTGCCGCATGAAATCTTTGAACGGCACACACGGACTTCCCATCACTACCGCTCCGGCTTCAATATCACGCATAACTCCGGATTGAGCGGCTATTTGTACACCGGAACCGATATTCAGGTGATCGGCCAAACCGACCTGACCGCCCAAAACGACATAGTCGCCCAAAGTACAGCTACCGGCAATGCCAACTTGCGAAACAATCACACAGCCGCGGCCGATTTTATCGTTATGAGCAATTTGCACCAGATTATCAATTCGCGATCCGTCGCCGATAACCGTATCATCTAAAGCTCCGCGATCTATGCAAGCATTGGCTCCGACTTCAACGTCATTACCGATAATAACTCTTCCCAATTGCGGAATCCGATGATGCTGTCCGTTTATCAGCTGAAAACCGAATCCGTCCTGACCGATCCGCGCACCGGTAAAAATATAGCAGTTGTTGCCGATAATGCTGTAATCGATAGAAACATTGTTATCTATGCGACAATTATTACCAATCCGACAATCATGACCGATAACCGTATTGGCTCCGATAATGCAGTTATCACCAATTTCGACATTCTCTCCGATAACCGCATAAGCCCCGATTGTGCAGTCTTTGCCGATTTTAGCCGTTGCGGCAATTTTAGCACTGGCATCAATCTGCGGAGCAGCTTTTTTCTCGGCATACATAAACTCGTTGAGTTTAATAAAAGCCTCTTTCGGATTATCGCTTAGCAACACGGCAACATGTGGCGGAACAAACTCTTGCAATGCGGCAGTGGTTACGCAGGCTTTAGCTTTTATTGCCGCCGCCTTTTCTTTGCTTTTGCGATCATAAAAAAAACAAATATCAGCTTCTGTTGCCGAACCCATCGTGGCAATATCGCCGATAATCTCGCCACCTCTTTCTTTTGCACACAAAGTTGCCGACATAACCTCAGCGGCTTGCGCTAAGGTTACGTCATTTTTCGCCAGATAAAAACTTTTATCGACCATTATTAACTCCTATAAACTGGTACCGAAGTTCAAACGGAACACTTCTTTTTCATCATAGCGTTCTTTAACAATCGGGAAACCGAAGTCAATGTCAATTTTACCCATCGGCGACAGCCAGTCAAAACCGAAACCGACAGATTGACGGATTTTATCCGAATAATAAATTTTGCTCTTATCGAAGTTATCCGGCTTGCCGATCATACCCAAATCCCAGAAAGTACGACCTTTAATGCCTAACTCATCTAGGCCGATCGGGAAAATCATCTCCACGCCGGAAGTAGCAATCCAGTTACCGCCCAAAGAGTCGTCGGTACGAATATCACGTGCCCCGACACCGGCAAACTCAAAACCGCGCAAATTATTACCGCCCAGATAATAACGATCGGACATACGTACTTTCTTGCCGCCGTAACCATTGATATAGCCACCGTTAGCAAAGAATTTGAACGTATAGTAGTCGGCAATGGTATAGAATTTAACCGCTTTAGCATCAATACGATTGTATTTTGTATCTCCGCCCAGTCCGGCAATATCGTGACCTAATGACAAGTAATATCCTTCTTTCGGATTATAAGCACTGTC
>CADBPX010000033.1 GCA_902796625.1 uncultured Pseudomonadota bacterium | reverse complement strand
TAAGCTCAGGAGCCACAGTCATATTTATAATATGTCCTTCGGAAGCGTTCCACAGTTTTTCCATATAGTCCAAATCAACCGGACTGACGTTTTCCTCCAATTGAACTCCTAAACGTTGTGGCGATATAAAAGGCCCTTCCAAGTGCAATCCTAATATACGTGCCCCCTTTTCTTTTCCCATCGCCTTTACTATCGCGCGAATTGATTTGATTGTATCATCCGGAGATTTTGTATATAATGTAGGTATAAATGAAGTAACACCGTATTCAATCAAAGCCTTAGACATACCCCAAATTGACTTTTCCGAACAATCTTCGGTACCATACCCGCAAAAACCGTGAATATGTGTATCAATAAATCCCGGTGCTACATATGCTCCTTTAGCATCTATAAAATATGTATCTGCTCTAAATTTTTTTTGCTCAAATCTATCTTCATTAAAAACATCAACAATTTTATTTTGCTTGATCAATACCGCACAGTTATTCATCATCGAATAACCGTTAAAAACTGTGGCATTGTGAATACAGATGGCTGCAACCATATTATTTCCTTATACAAAAAACATAGCGAAACAATCTCATCTTTTAGATAAAGATTCCATTATCTACTTAGTATCGGCAATTATTCTGACAGCGTACTCTCTCAGCTCTTTATTCATCGTTAAAGCTAATTTTATGTTAGCCTTTTGCAAATCGAAGTTTGTTCCGCAATCAAAACGATCTCCTTCACATAAAACACCATAAATAGGCAATCCTCTCCTGGCTGCCAGATTTAAGGCATCTGTTAAATTAATTTCTCCATTTGAACCTCGCGTTACTTCCGGTAAAATCCCCAAAACTTCGTTTGGAATAACATATGGTCCCATTGAGGCAAAATTAGAAGGAACTTCTTCTAATTTCGGTTTTTCGACCAAACCGGTGGCCCGAACAATATTTCCTTCTCGAACTGCTCCGACAAGTGCTCCGTAACGAACCATATCTTCACGCCTGCACTCCATAATATTTTCGACTATTCCGCCTTTTTGTGCATACACATCGCAAAGTTGACTCAAAACACCTTTACCGTTTTGGTTAATATAAACATCATCAACCCACATAACGGCAAAATCTCTTTCACCGATGATATCTTTAGCCATCATAATCGCGTGCCCGTTACCTTTAGGTTCACTTTGGCAAGCAAAAGAAAACTTCATTCCATCCGGAATGATTTCTCGCACTTTATCTAATAAATCAAGTTTATTTTTTTTCAAAAGATGAGCCTCTAACTCCGGTGCCAGAGAATAATATTTCTTAAACATGTCTCGGCAGGCATCATCGCTATATATGAAAACAATTTCTTTTATACCGGCTTCTGCACAACTATTTACAGCGTATTGAATAACCGGCACATCACCTAAAGTCATAAACCCCTTATGCAAAACCTTTGTCGTCGGAAGATTTCTTGTCGACAATCCGGCCACCGGCAATACACAAACTTCTGGTCTTCTTATCATTGCTATTTCTCCATATATTTACTTTACTGTTATTGAACCGGAAGCCTCTTTTATAACCCCTTCCGACGGGCGCAATATTCTTTTATTTTCCTTAATTTCCGTTTCCTTTGCTTTTTCAACCTGTCCTGGCACCGTAATAACTCCTGAAACGCCGGATGAGGCTTCATTTACCGGCTCGGTTTGTTTACCACTATATTCATTAGTATTACGATCATTTGCTTCAAAAATTTTCGGCTTTACATTTTCTTGCCTTTCCTCATTCTGACGAATTGCCTTTTCATTGATTTTAGAAATTTCTGCAGACTGCTTAGCTAAAAGGTTCTCCTTTTCTTCGGAAATAATCGGAGAATTATCTTCACCGGTTTGCTCTCTGTTAGCAATAAATACCTTCTTTCTTTCCTCTATAAGCCTTAACAATTTTTGAGCCACATCTCCTTGAATATTCTCCATATTTGAGTATTCTCGCTCCATAACTGAAATTTCACGTTTCAGTTCTTGCAACAGATTAACTTTTACACTGATTGGTGAGGCCGAAACTGTTTTACCATATAGCGTCTCAATCTTATTGTTTTGTTCTTGTAATTTATCATATTCACTTTTGATTTTTTGCTTATACTTAGGTAATTCTGTATCATTAACCATAAAGTGTGCCGAATCAAATTTTGATAACTCAACAAAATCATCTTGCAACATTTTCTCATAATCCATCATCAACTTATCTGCACTAGGAAGAATTTCCTTAAATTTTGCATAAACAGCTTCCGTTTGTGAATTAACATCATCTTCATAATACTTATCGAGTGTCTTACTTTTTTGCTCTAATATATTCTGATAATCAATATATTTTTTGCTGAAATTATCCATTTCCACAGCATTAACATCGCTTTGTTGAATACGGCTTAACAAGCTTTCTAATTCACTATTTATGTGTTCAATTGCTTGTTTTTCTTCATCATACGCCTTAACAACAGCTTCTCCTCCGGCCATTTGAGAGTAGAAATCTATTTGCTTTTTTAACTGTTCAATTTTCTTTTCTAATGCATAAATTTTCGTTTTAACGTCGCCTGCTTTTTGTTGCAGCAATCTGTCAGCTTCTGCTTTTTTATTTTGTTCTTCCTGAGCAATCTTTTCCCAATATGCATCATATTTATTAGCCAAATTTTCAACATTTATATCTAATGTCGGATTATTAATCAAACCGGATAATGTAAACGAAAATGCCGGAATTTCTGATTTTGATTTCAGTAATACGGTAAATTCATTATTCATTTTCCAGTCTTTTAGGTTATCCTTACCATTCATGTTTATCTGAGCATATGAATTTTCCATCAACATATCTTCAAATTCCCATACTCCATCATTCATCACAATTTTTCCGGAAGTACTGTCAAACAGAGTTTCTCCCCTTTCCAAATTATCACGAATTACCTGAAAAATCCCTTTTGAATACTCCCTCTGTTCAATATCTGCAACTATATTTTGTACATCTATTCCCTTAACAGACAGGTCGCTGATATTAAAATCTATTAAACCGCTGGCGTTATTTATAATAGTTGAGAACGACATAGCTGAACTGTTGAAATCAACATCCGCCGTCATTTTCCCGGAATTCAATTGATAAACTTTCCCGCCGATACCTGAAAATAGTAAATCGTCAACATGCAACTTTCCTGTCATTACCGGATCCTGCAAATAATTTATTTCTATATCACCGGTGTATTTTGCCCCATTATGATCAAACTGCAGATTTTGCAATTTCATTACGGACTGATCATTGATAACACTAACTGCAAAATCCTCAAACACCTTATTTTTATAAAATGCCCGCGGTGCACTCAGCTCCATATCTAACGACAAACGGCGATACACATCATAATTAATTACGGCATCTCCGAAATCAGGACGGCTGATAAAATTATCTTCAAATAAATTATCGGAACTCGCAACACCTTTAGATGAATTAAATGATAAAAAGTTGCCTATATCTAAATCACTGCTTTTAATTTTAGCCTTTATATCTTTTATCTCTGCTTCTGCTTTATATTTTACTTCTCCTTCATAAGAAGCATTTCCCAAAAAACATTTAGCCTCGGAAAATTGCCAATTTAAGCTGTTTCCTGATATATTACCATCACAATTTATAACGCTATTGCTACCCAAATTCTTCCAAGAACCGCCTAAACTGTTAACTAAAAGTCCCAAATTTGTTGTTTTCAATTCAACTTTCCCGGCAAATTCAAAATGTTCACCTTGAGAAATTTTTCCGTTGTAATCAAAATTTGTGTCTTTATTCGAAATTACCTGCAACTTAATATCTGCTTTCTGAAAATTTCCGCTTAGCTCGCCATTAATATCAAGCGGCTGCGCACGTATAATTTTCCAGTCCGGCAATTTCACATTGAATTTATTCAGCAAAGGAGAAATTGACTCACTTGTAACTATTTGAAACTTCAAACTATCAATAGAAACATCGTTACCATCTATATTTTTTATATAGCCATTCATTGCAACATTTGAATTCATTAAATTCGCAATTTTCAGCTCGTTAATTTTTAATGCGTTATCAACAATTTGAAGCTTTGCTGAAAGGTTATTATACGGCACCTTACGCAACATTAAATTATCAACGTCCAAATTCAAAGTAATATCTTTATTTTTAAGTACTGAAATTTTATTTAAATCATTTTTAACTGTTTCTACAAAACTACCATCTTGATTATTATCATCCACATAGTTATCTACATTTAATTTATCGGCTTTTATTTGTATATCATATTTATCAATATTCTCATAGATGACCTTACCTTTACCGATAATATTGGTTTTATCTATGATTAGATTTAATGCACCGATTTCCGTTTCCGCAGATGTACCGGCAATGTTAAAATCTAACTTAAGATCACGGTATGCTGATTGTGACGGAGCGTCAAGCTTATATCCCCAAACAGACGCCAGAGTAGAAAGACTTTTACCTTCAATTTGTACTTTAGCATAATAGTTAGGCTTTGAATTATCTTCTATTAAACTTCCAATCGCACTAAATTTAAAATTACCTTGCGCCTCGGCCGAAAACTCATCGATACTGACGGAATTATCATGAAGCGATCCTTTCGCCGACATATTTTCCACATATCCTAAAGGTTCATCATTAATAATTGCCTTGTCGGCATAAATGCTATAGGTCAAATCATATTTATTCTTCAGCTCAAATTTTTCATCTGTACCTTTAAATAAGACGATTTTTTCTTTTAACAAATTTATTAATGGTCGCAGATCCAATGACACTGCTTTGTAATCAATATCAATAACCGGTTTGCCAGCGTTTTCCAACTTATCGACATTAGTTATAGGAATAATCACGTTGCCGGAACCGTCAATATACTGACTATACTTAACTGTTGCATTTGCAAGTTTCATAACATTTGCCGCCAAGGAAGCATCTAAAGAAAACATTAAGGGCTGGTTATATTTTGCATCAACGAAATTTTTCCCTAGCAAAATATTTATAAAATCTGCAGTTTTATTTGCATCCCCGCTCAAACTGCCGGAAAATGTTCCTTGTGAAGAATTATATACTCCTTCATAACGCAAATGACTTTCTGACTTAGGATGTGTTAATCCGCAGTCGAGGTCGACATCATCACCTTGTGAAAGATCACCGATATTAACAGCAATGCCAAAAAGTTCATTATTTTTCATAAAGTTACCGTCTAAACGATACGGACCTGTCACTCCATCAGCCTGAATATCGGCATTGAATTGTGATAAATCAAATATATAATTAATCTGTTCATTCCGATAGTGAAGCAAAGAATTTTGCAAATGAAAACTTTGTAAACGATTTTCCGTATCTATATCCAACATTTTCCGAGCCGTTTGTCTGGCCCAGTTTGATTTTCCGTTTTGATCAACGGTATACCAAATTTCGGTCCCATACAAATTCATTGTCCTAACATCGGGAATTCCCTTGATTAATGAACGTAGAGATATTGCTGTTTCCATTTTCTGGATAGTAGCCAACTTTTCATTATTTTCCGGATTTATAATATTGATTCCGTTAGCACTTATGTGTGGTTGAGGAAAAAGTGACACGTTCAAATTACCAGAGAATTCCACTCCCTGACCTATAACCTTTGAGAAACCTTCTGATAACTCTTGTTTTCTGGAATTCCAATCAATTGTTGAAACATAAACTGCTAGGCCTATAGCCACCAAAACTAAAACTGCTAAAAATGCCAATATAATTTTTTTTGTCACACCTTTTCTCCTCACCTGATTCGGATACTCTTGACATCAATTTATAATATTAATACAATAAATCAACACATTTTTAAAATTTTAAGGTATTAAAGGTATAAAATGAAAAAGTCTGACAATTTATTCACGCAAGCCCTTGCGGCATACAAAAACGCCTATGCCCCATATTCGCACTTCCAAGTAGGGGCTGCAATATTAACAAAATCAGGAAATATTTTCACCGGATGTAATGTTGAAAATGTCTCCTATCCTTGCGGAACATGTGCGGAAGCAGGTGCTATATCCACCATGGTTGCTGCCGGAGAAAGAGAAATCGCCGAAATATTAATTTTAGCCGATACTCAACAAATACTTCCTTGTGGCAACTGCTTACAGAAAATTGCTGAATTTTCTGCTTCGGATGTACTCATCCATAGTGCTAATCCCGACAAAATCGTTAAAACAATGACTTTGTCTGAGCTTCTTCCTCTGAAATTTCAAGCGAAAGATATAGAAAATGCAGGATAAAACCTTTGAATACATACAAAACCGCTTAAACGGATTTAAGCCGGACACAGCCATAGTTCTCGGCTCCGGTTTAGCTAACCTGACAGCCGCAGTTAAAAATCCTATCATTATTCCGTATGCTGATGTTCCCGGCGCTCCCCGACCAAGCGTAAACGGACACAATGGTTATTTTTATGCCGGCACAATAGGTTGCCATAACGTTATTTGTCTGCAAGGACGTACGCATCTTTATGAAGGACTGGATCCAAGGTTTATTGCTCTATCCAATATGCAATTAAAAGAACTTGGCGTAAAAAATTTTATTGCCACAAATGCCGCCGGTTCTCTAACAACAGATATACCTGTCGGCGGTATAATGCTAATCAAAGACCATATTAATTTCAGCGGTCGCAACCCCTTAATTGGAGCACATCCGGAACCATATTTTCCGGATATGAGCGAAGTGTACGATCTCGGTATGAGAAAAAAAATGCAGCAGATTGCCGTTAAAAACGGAATCAAACTATATGAAGGTATTTACTTAATGGTTCTCGGGCCGAATTATGAAACTCCTGCAGAAGTGCGATTATTTCGCAACTTCGGTGCTGATGCCGTAGGAATGTCAACCGTGCCGGAAGTTATTTCAGCCGTGCATGTCGGGTTCAAAGTAATGGGGGTCTCAATTATTTCAAATTTTGGTGCCGGTCTGACTGAACAGCAAGCTGACCATAGCAATATTCTACAAATTGTAAAGAAATCTTCTGAAAACCTCAGCTTCCTATTACAGCAATTTTTGACAGAGGAATAAATTATGCTACCACAAGAAATTATTCGTTGCAAACGCAATAAACAAACATTATCGGCAGAACAAATAAAAGAATTTGTTAGCGGAATTTGTGATGGCACGGTAGCCGACTCCCAAGTTGCAGCAATGACCATGGCCATGTTTCTGAATGGATTAGATAATACGGAAACAACTGAATTAACTAAAGCTATGCGAGATTCCGGCAATATTTTGCACTGGAAAGGTTATGATAAACCCATAGTCGACAAACATTCCAGCGGTGGAGTCGGAGATAAAGTAAGTTTGATGTTGGCTCCGATTTTAGCCGCTTGTGATGTATATGTACCTATGATTGCCGGTCGCGGTCTCGGTCATACCGGAGGAACAATAGATAAGTTGGAAGCAATACCGTCGTACAATACCCAAGCTTCTACCGAGCTTTTTCAGCAAACCGTTAAAAATATCGGATGCGCAATTATCGGACAAACCGGAAATCTGGCTCCGGCTGATAAAAAAATATATGCAATTCGTGACGTATGCGCCACAGTAGAATCGATTCCTCTAATTACGGCTTCAATATTATCAAAAAAATTAGCGGCAGGATTGGAATATTTGGTAATGGATTTAAAATGCGGTAACGGTGCCTTTATGACGAACCGGACTGATGCAGAAACCTTGGCACGGACAATTGTTGAAGTTGCCAACAATGCCGGAACCAAAACTTCTGCCATAATTACCGATATGAATCAAGTGCTAGGACATTCGGTTGGTAACGCCCTAGAAATTAAAGAAGCAATTGAATATTTGCAAAACAAAAACATTGAAAAAAGATTAGATTCTGTAACCAAAAATTTATGTAGCCAACTACTTGTTCAATGTCAAAAAGCTAAAACCGATCAGGAAGCGGAAATAATGATCGACAAGGCAATAACCTCAGGATCAGCTTTGGAAAAATTTGCCCAAATGATCTCTGCATTAGGAGCCCCTACTGATTTCATCGAACGATCAGACAAATACTTACCGCAAAGTTTACACCTTAAACCTATTATGGCTGAACAGTCCGGATTTATTTCATCAATAGACACCCGAGCCGTCGGTATTAGTATCATTCAACTGCATGGCGGGCGAACAATTCCGGGACAAAAACTTGATTTGGCAACCGGATATACAAACTTTGTTCAAATCGGTGACTATGTTGATAAAAATACCCCGCTGGCCATGGTTCACTACCAAAGTGAGGAGCAATACGACCTGAGTAAACAGGCATTATTAAAAGCCATTCATATTTCTACGGAAAAACCGGAGATTTCTTCTCCGATCCTTATGAAGATATAGTTTACCATCCATCGTTAATATTGATCGGAACATATTCTCCTTGGTGATTATATCCATAGTCAATACGATGATTACCTATTTTATTTGGCGCATATTCACCGTTATTATTATAACCGTATTCGACTCTATTTTCACCAATTTTCATCGGGACGTAATCACCTTCATTATTATAACCGTATTCGACTCTATTATTACC